>NZ_LR734877.1:0-300000 GCF_900010725.2 Planktothrix serta PCC 8927
GTTGTAATATTTTATCGTAGGGGTTTGGTCTCCAAACCCTCTTTGCGCCTGGGTTTGGAGACCAAACCCCTACAGACTTTTTTCATAACTCAATTAGGATTGCTATATTGGCAATGTTGCTCATTTTAGCGTACCTGACAAAACTAGAAACCGCCATAAATCTTTAATACCCCCTTGATGATCTTTCTTAGTGTCTTTGTGTCTTCGTGGTTTCTTCTTTTCTTTGTGGTTTCTTCAAAAATTTTCCGTACCTCACCAGACTAAAAACCGCTATAATACCTAAAACCTATCTAAAATAGGAACCTCTTAAAAGCATTAACAGGAGTGAGATGGTTAACAATGGAAACCCTAAATAAAGTTACTGTAATAAACTTAAAGAATGCGATCGCAGCCAGCCAAAACTTTCTTTTATCTCAACAATATCCCGAAGGCTACTGGTGGGGAGAATTAGAATCTAATGTAACTATTATATCAGAAATTATCCTATTACACAAGATTTGGGGAACTGATAAAAATCGCCCTTTATCTAAAGTTGAAACCTATTTGCGTTCTCAACAACGAGATCATGGCGGTTGGGAATTATTCTATGAAGATGGAGGGGAACTTAGTACCACCGTTGAAGCGTATATGGCGTTAAAAATATTAGGGGTATCAGAAATTGATCCCGCCTTAATTAAAGCCAAAAAATTTATTTTAGAACGGGGTGGAATTACTAAAACTCGGATTTTTACGAAGCTACATCTAGCCTTAATTGGATGTTATGACTGGCGAGGAATTCCTTCAATTCCTCCTTGGATTATGTTGTTACCCGAAGGTGCACCTTTTACTATTTATGAAATGTCAAGTTGGGCGAGGAGTAGTACCGTCCCTCTATTAATTGTTTTTGATAAAAAGCCAATTTTTAGGTTTGATTCTCACCTAAATTTAGATGAATTATATGTAGAAGGACGACAAAATGCTATTTTTGAACTCCCTAAAAATAACGATTGGACAGATATATTCTTAGGGTTAGATCAAATCTTTAAATTTGCCGAACTCTTTAATGTTGTCCCCTTACGAGAACAGGGGTTAAAAGCGGCGGAACAATGGATTTTAGAACGACAAGAAATAACAGGAGATTGGGCGGGAATTATCCCAGCGATGTTAAACTCTTTATTAGCCTTAAAATGCTTAAATTATTCGGTGTCTGACCCGATTATTCAACGGGGTTTAGAAGCCATTGATAACTTTGCAATAGAAACAGAAGAAACCTATCGAATGCAAGCTTGTGTATCTCCTGTTTGGGATACAGCTTGGGTGATTCGAGCTTTAATTGAGTCAGGAATTACCCCAGATCATAATACTATTGTTAAAAGTTCAGAATGGTTAATCAGGCAACAAATTTTAGATTATGGAGATTGGAATATTAAAAATAAACAGGGAAAACCTGGAGGATGGGCGTTTGAGTTTACAAATCAATTTTATCCTGATTTAGATGATTCTGCTGTTGTGGTCATGGCTTTAAATCAAGCTAAAATTCCTGATGAATCCTTAAAAATAGCAACTATAATTCGAGGAATTGATTGGATGATCTCAATGCAATGTCAAGCCGGAGGTTGGGCAGCTTTTGATATTGATAATGATCAAGATTGGATTAATGCGGTTCCCTATGGGGATTTAAAAGCTATGATTGATCCCAATACGGCAGATGTCACGGCAAGAGTTATTGAAATGTTAGGGGAATTAGACCCGAATTGCTCAGAATATCAATTTAAAATTCAATCGTTGAAACCTACAATTGAACGGGCGATTTCTTATTTAAAACAAGAACAAGAAACCGATGGTAGTTGGTTTGGACGTTGGGGGGTTAATTATATTTATGGAACCAGTGGGGTATTATCAGCATTAGCGGTGATTTATCCTATTTATAAAAATTGGGGTCATAGTTCTCTTAAACCTATGATGAAACGGGGGGAGAATTGGTTAGTGAGTTGTCAAAATATTGATGGCGGTTGGGGAGAAACTTGCCGCAGTTATAATGACCCACAATTGAAAGGAAAGGGGGTTAGTACCGCCTCTCAAACTGCGTGGGCGTTAATTGGTTTAATAGCAACGGGACAAGTAACAGGAAACTATGAAATGCAGGCAATTGAACAGGGAATTAACTATTTAATTTCAACCCAACTTTCAGATGGTCGATGGGATGAGTCGGAATTTACTGGAACTGGTTTTCCAGGTCATTTTTACATCAAATATCATTATTATCAATATTATTTCCCCTTGTTGGCGTTAGGTCGTTATCAAAAATTACAACAACTTTAACTCAATATGCGGTGAGTTTGACTTATTCAAACCTTAATATTTGTCAGGAAGGGATTAAGGGTTTATAATCTTTGGGAATTAGGGCTAAAGCCCAACAACATTATCATTTTAATAAACAATGGGTCATCGAGAAAAGGTTATTATTGCATTAGGTGTGATGGCATCGATTACATCTTTGGTCATTGGAATGGCAAGAACGGCTACAGTGTCGGAAAAAATTAGGGTAAAACCGGATTATGAACGATTAGCTCATTTATTATCAGCAAAACAATTCACTAAAGCAGAACTTCAAACCTATAGAATGATGTTATTAGCTTTAGAAAAAAACACGAAATATTCAGATCCAATTGAGTTAAATCAACAGGATATTGCTAAATTGCCTTGTGAAGATTTAAGAGAACTGGAAAAAATTTGGCAGGGTTATACTCAGGGAAGCATTCATTTTAGAAATAAAATTATGAGTTGGCAAAATGGTCAACAAAACTTAATTCCTGCTATTAATTCTCGGTCTAATAGTTGTAAAATAGAAGAAAATAGAAATTCTACTGCTCTGAGTCAGTAGGATATTTGAGCTTGCTTAAGTTTTGTAACAAATAAAGTTTAAAATAGATCAGGAGAATAGTTTGGTGTTTAAATAGGATTAGAAGATGCTAATATTGTCGAAAATTTTGTGATCTAATCTAACCAGGAGAAGGCGATGGGGAAGTTAGGAGTGCTGACTTTTGCAGAGGGAGACTTCGACAATAGAGGTTTTTCGGTCACGTTACAATTAAGGGATGAGGGGAAACCTGCGACTATTCAGGAAACCGGATCTTTACCGCCAGACCCAGAACTGGTTGAGTCTTATACCAGTTGGAAGGTAACTTATTATGGTTTTCTTGGGATAAAAGTTAGAGTATTAAAGGCAAAAGCAGGACAAATAACTAACTTTTCAATTGGTGATGTTAATAAAAAAGCTGATAATTTAAGCCAACATTTTAATCAATGGTTAAAATCCCCACAATTTAATCATGTTAGGGAAGAATTGATTGCCCATTTAAAAGAAGATGATGAAGTGCGGTTAATTATCCAAACTTCAAATCTTGATCTCCGCAAACTTCCCTGGCATCTTTGGGATATATTAGAACGTTACCCTAAAGCAGAAATTAGTGTCGGTGCGCCTAAATTTAAACAAGTAACAGCAGCAAAAGTTGCTAATAATCACGTTAAGATTTTGGCAATTTTGGGCAATGATGACGAGATTAATGTTGAAGAAGATCGAAAAATTTTAAATTCTATTCCGTATGCTAAAGTTCACTTTTTAGTTAAACCTAACCGCCAAGAACTTAACGATTTACTCTGGGAACAGTCTTGGGATATTCTCTTTTTTGCCGGACATAGCTGCACGGAAGGAGAGACAGGAATTCTATATATTAATAAGACTGAGAGTTTAACGATTCCTGACTTAAGATATGCGTTAAAAAAAGCTATTGAAAAAGGTTTACAACTGGCTATTTTTAACTCCTGTGATGGTTTGGGGTTAGCTCAAGATTTAGCTGATTTGAATCTACCTCAAATGATTGTCATGCGAGAACCTGTTCCTGACAAAGTAGCACAGGAATTTTTAAAATATTTTCTGGGTTCTTTTTCAGGAGGTCAGTCGTTTTATTTAGCAGTTAAGGAAGCGAGGGAAAGATTGCAAGGTTGGGAAGGTCAGTTTCCCTGTGCCAGTTGGTTGCCCGTGATTTGCCAGAGTCGTCCAGAAATTGTGCTAACTTGGAACCATTTGCGTAGTCGTACTCGTAACTTAAGAAACATTGCAACAAAGGCTGTTCAATTGGGTGTAGCAAGCTATATAGGTAAAACTTTATTAAATCGTAATAACGAATCTAAAGCTTCTGATGTAACATTGATTGACGCATCCCTTGATCCCCATGATAGCCCCTATGAACAAACTATAGAGGAAGGAATAAAAATAATTCGCCATAAACAAAAAGATCCTACAGGAGATAATCATGTTTAGCATTGATAACGTCCAGGAAAGTCCTTATAACTATAAATTTCCAACAATTGATTGCAAATTTCAGAATACTGGTAATGCTACAGCTTTCTTATGGCAATTTGCTGTTAACGTTATTCAGGCTGAGATTGATTTTACACCAATACCTGATTTTAGTTATTCCCTGAAAAATAACGCTTTAGAGATAGAAGTTACTAATAATGGTTGGGGCGCAATGCGTGATTTTCAAATCACAATTAATCAACCAATTATTAACCGTCTATTTTCAGAGTCAGTACGTCAATATCGAGGAACTATTGATAGTGGAAAGAGTCAGACAGTTTTTAGGTTGAGCAAAGAAAATGCTGAAACTAAGAATTTTGAAGCAATAAGTAAAGAGTTTGACAGGCTAGATATATTACCTCCTGAAGGAACTTTGATATTTGATCCTAAAACAGGTGAGTTGACAATTTCTCAGTTTCATAAATTTGAAAAAAAATTAATTGATGGAATTAAATTAAAACCTTTGCGTATCAATTGGAATTGTAAAGATAAAAACAATATAAAGCACGCAGGTGAAAATACAATTCGATTAGATGATATTATTCTGACACAAGCAGGGTTTAATCGGTTTTATAGTACTATTGAACGGATTCCAAATAGATGTTTCGGATCGTTTTTTAGTGATGTCACTTATAGCACAATTATAGATCCGAACAAAGGATATCATAAGCGAATATATCCGATATCACGCACAATTCCTTCGGGGGATGTTGAACGCTTTCATATTATGGTTTGTTCACCGATGTCTTGCTATCTTCGCCTTCAGTTTGAGTTTTTTGTTGATCAATTGAAGGTAGTTAAATCAGAAGTATTTGATATAAATATTTGGAATCCTAGAAACTCAGGATGGCATAAGGCTTACAAAGATGGTGTTGAGTTAAGCAGACAGCTTGATAAGTTATAAATGGCGATTAATCGCGTTTTCTAACACCATTTCCACCCACAGAAACCGGGTTTGGCTCTCCTGTACTTAGGGTGATAACGCACGCTTATAATCCACTCCTATCAAGCTTTACAGCCTTCATGATGGCAAAAATTTGTATCGTAAAACACTTTTTACACCCTGCTTTCGGGAGAGCCAAAATGCTATATAACCCATGTCAACAGCCAAACTAACAGATTATTTCAACTTCCTCACTCCCGATGACATTCGACTAAAAGGGACAAGAATTGGCATCGAAACTATCCTTTATGAATATATTGATCGCGGTCGCACTCCCGAAGAAATTGCCCAAACCTACCCTTCACTAACCTTAGAACAAGTCTATGCGACAATTCTCTATTACCTACAGAACAAAGAAACTATCAGCAATTACCTAAAAAATTGGATAGAACACGGTCATAAAATGAGAGAACAACAGCGTCTAAACCCTCCACCAGTATCAGAAAAACTTCGGCAATTGAGAGCCACTAGACAAGCCTAAAAATCAATCGAGTCAATTTACCCCACAGCAAACTCAGTAAATTGACGAATATAAGGGGCTTTAAACGCTAAAACAATATCCTCTTTAGCAACTCCCGCAGCGACCAACTCATTCGCTATTCCTGTTTCTGTTCTATCCCTCTGAATCCAAATTTTACCATCTTTTATATCGACGTGAATTACACAACCATAAACCCGTTTTTGCCCCTCCCAACCCAAATGAACGACTTGATAATGCTCCCTTTCCGTGTCAAATAGTAATTGTACTTCTGTCTGAGTATCTAAATCATTTCTTGAGTGTTGAGTCAGAATTGTTTGGACTAATTCTCTGTAGTTTATTCTTTCCATAAAACGATTTCCTCTTGAATCGCATCAAAAATAAGTAACTTGAGTTGATGTTCAGCAATTAATTCTTGAATAAAGCGATTGAAAAATAGAAACCGGGTTTTTGCAGTTAACTTGAATTCACAAATTGAGTTTTGTTGAAAAACCCGGTTTCTTGACTTTTTGTTGTTAGCTTGACTAGAAATTAAGGTTTATTGAAAAACCCGGTTTCTTGATTAAAGCTTGATTGTCACTGTCTTAATTTCGGTGTATTGTTGCAAACCGTATTCGCCTAATTCGCGCCCAATTCCAGATTGTTTAAATCCGCCAAAGGGTGCAGCCGCATCGAAAACATCATAACAATTGACCCAAACTGTACCCGCCCGCAGACTGTTAGCAATAGTATGAGCTTTAGTAATATCTTGCGTCCAAACCGCCGCAGCCAGACCATAGATGGTATTATTAGCTCGTTCAATCACCTCGTTGATATCTTTAAACTTGATAATACTCATCACCGGCCCAAAGATTTCTTCTTGAGCAATCTTCATCTCATCCCGAACATTTGCGAAAATAGTAGGCTCGATAAAGAAACCGCGATCGCCCACACGATTACCCCCGCATAACATCTGGGCATCTTCTTTTATACCAGATTCAATGTAGCCCATCACCTTATTAAACTGCTCTTGATCCACCTGGGGCCCTTGCTGAGTTTGAGGATCAAAAGGATCGCCGACGACTCGTTGTTTAGCACGTTCAACGGTTTTGGCGACAAACTCGTCATAGCATTTTTCTTCCACGAACACCCGTGAGCCCGCACAGCAGCATTGTCCTTGGTTAAAAAATAGACCAAAGTGAGTTCCTTCGATCGCCGCATCCATATTGGCATCGGCAAAAATAATATTAGGACTTTTACCGCCCAATTCCAACGTCACACGCTTGAGATTGCTTTTGGCGGCAGCTTCCATAATTAAATGTCCCACTTCCGTTGAACCCGTAAAAGCCACCTTATCAATGTCATTATGGTGAGAAATTGCCGCCCCGGCTGTTGGCCCGTAGCCCGATAAAATATTAACGACGCCGGGAGGAAAACCCGCTTCAACGATGAGTTCACCGATTCGTAACGCCGATAAAGGAGTTTGTTCGGCGGTTTTAAGTACAACGGTATTCCCGGTTGCTAAGGCTGGCGCTAACTTCCAAGCCTGCATTAACAGAGGGAAATTCCAGGGGATAATCTGACCGACTACACCGATGGGTTCATGGCGGGTATAACAGAAATAAGAACCGTTAATGGGAATAGTTTTGCCTTGAATTTTATCAGCCCACCCAGCATAATAACGATAGCAAGCAATCACCAAGGGCAAATCAATATTCAGTGAATCTGTCACAGGTTTACCATTATCCAAGGATTCTAACTGTGCCAATTCCAAAATATTTTGTTCAATTAAATCTGCTAATTTGTACAGCAGTTCGCCCCGTTTCGTCGCCGACATTTGTGGCCAATTGCCACGAGTAAATGCCGTTCGTGCTGCTTTAACGGCCTGATCAACGTCAGCGGCGTCAGCCTCAGCTACATCACAGATGATCTCACCTGTCGTGGGGTTAATGGTCTGAAAACGACGACCCGAAACGCTATTCACCCATTCATTATTGATCAGTAATTGAGTTGGCCCAATTTTCACTTTTTGATCGGGTCTGATCGATGTCACCATGATTTATTCCTTTATTAAAATTGAAGTTTTGATCTCCTATAATTTTCGTTAATTGAAACCCCTATTTGGCAAATCTTAATACAAATTTTATGATGTTCAATTAATAAAAGGTCGGTATTTATGCGGATATAAGCAGATTAAATGGGTAAAAATTGAGGATCTAAGGTTTGTTCTAAGGTATAAGGACAGACTTCGGGAAAGATTTGTTCACCGAGTTTTGTTTCTCGAATAGCTAAAGCTAATCCTAATTCATAAGCATCCGGTAAAATTTGATTCAAATAAGGCTTTAAACTCGGACTGTCTTGTAATAAAAATTTAATTTGTACTCGCTGTTCTCGAATTGTTCCTAACCAACTATTCGTTCGTTGATCAGGTTGAAATTGCCATTTTAATAAATCTCCTAAGAGAATCCCTAATCGATTTCTCAATTCTTGTCGTTCTTTTCGTCCCAAAGCTTCTATTTCCTCAATTAAATTCAGTGTATCTAACTGTTGCCATTGTTGAGTTTTTAAAAGATTCACTTGATCTTCTATCCAACTCAAAAAATCGGTTTCATATAAATTAGTCATAGTTGATCCTCTATTTTGATTCATTAATTCCTTTAAACCGTTCTTTTGCGGTTTTAAATGCCTCTTTCATGACGGTTTGAATTTTTTGCGGATCGGGTTTTTTTCCTCCCATTAAATCCCCAAAATAAACACAAGCTCCTTCCCCTAATGCCCAAGTATAAGCAGCAGCCCAAGACGCAGCAATCACACTGCCAAAACCGGGGATAAATTTAATTAATTCTCGGCCGATCATTTGGGCTAAAAATCCTCCGGCGATCGCACTCACTAACCCTCCCGCTTGAGAAGGATTTAAGGTTTTTCCATAGAGATTTCCTAATAATACCACCAGAGAAACTTGTAAGGCTGTTAATACGGGCATGGTGGCAAAGGGAAGGGGAACAGCCGCAACGGTTGCCGCCATAATACTAAAGGCTAAAATATAGCGTCTTCCGACATCTCGATAGATATTTCCCAGTTGATCATCAACCTCTCCATTTAATAATTGATGAATGGTTCTCGCTTCGGCTTCAGGAAGCAAATCGGCTAAGGTATCCCGCAAAGCTTCTAATCCATAAAATACAGGGGTATAGCCATCTTCTTCTAAGGTAAAGTCAATTAAAACTGCCTGATCATATAATCCTTTAAAGGCGATTTTTAAGGCTTCAAAGGCTCGATTAATATCTTCAAAATCGGGAGGATAAATCGGATGATTATCAATTTGGGGAGGATAAAGTTCATGGAGACAAGTAACGGCTAATAAACAGGGAATATTCGGATATTTTTGCCGTAAACTCTGGGCAATCGTTCGTAAGGTATCTGTGGCAAAATCATTAATTTTAACGGTTAAAATTAAAACTCTCGCTCCTGGGCTTTCTTGTTGTAAATCTCCGATTAATTCTTGAATAATCAGATCAGTATTTTGATTAATATCCCCTAAGCCAACGGTATCTTTAAAAATCAATAAGGGTAAATCATTAGAGGGATAGGCATAACGTTGAGTATGTTGAGTATGGGGACGAAATCCTTGACCCACAATTTCGGCTGAAACCCCCGTTAATCCTCGAACAATTGAGCTTTTTCCCGCTTGTGGTTTACCAATTAATAAAGCTTCTGTGGTAGGAAGTTCGGCGCGAACAGTTTCTAAAATTTCGGCAATTTGAGTTTCATTAACACTAAACCATTGTACAAAGGTTTTAGCAATTTGATCGGCCGGAAATAGCCCTTTTAATTGTTCCGTTGTCCAATTCCAACGGGCTGTCATCTCCTCTATCCAAGAGGAATTAACCGATGTCGGTGGATGGGACGTTTCCGTCACTGGGGAGGGGGTTTGAGAATCCGGGGTTTGAGTCATAGGTCAGGTCTGATATTTTCTACTTTGATATTTATTCTAGTTTAAAATTAAAATCCTATTCCTTGGTTTCGGTTATCCTCCCCGTTGTTTCCCCCGAATTCAGACCCTTAAAATAAAATTAGGGTAGGTGATACCTACCCCAGCTTCTCAATCTGACATTATCTTATTTAAACAACGTCCTGAGATGTTATTCTCGATAGCCGGGACGAGTGGTAACATTCGGATCTCGATAGGTTTCGTGATGGGTTTTAGGTTTGCGAAATAAATTTGCTAAACCAATTAATCCCAGAAGTCCTAACCAACCCCAGTTATTATTATCATCTGTTGTTTCTTGAAACGGAGTGGTATCGAGCGTTGGACTATTGGGATTAGTTTGAGCTTGAGCAGGCAAGGAGGCAGGAAATACAGCTAAACTTAAAGCAATTATTCCTGCACCCAAAAGCTGTTGCACAGACGGTTTAATTTTCATGAGTGATCCTCTATATTAGTAGCGGTTTGGTGCTTCATCGGTGGTACGATAACGAGTGGAAGGTTCTTCATTTTTACGCGCTAAACCGGCTAAACCAATTAAACCGAGAAGACCCAACCAACCCCAATCAAAATCCCGATCTCCTGCCGTTGCACTGTAGGGTATTGTGTTGTTATTATCTATTCCTGTATCGGTCGGTGCGGTTTGAGCAGAAGCAGACAGTGTAGAAGGAAGAACTGCTAAACTTAAAGCTAAGGCAGTGGCACTGACTAATTTGGGTAAAGAATTGAGTTTCATGAATCAATCTCCTTGAATATTTGCTCGGTTATAGTGTGAATAAACGATTTAGAATGTAAATCGTATTTCAGCAATATAAGCGATGTTTTCAATGTACGGTATTCGGGTAGCTATTTCCTCCCTCTTTAGCCATAAATAAAGCGAAGTGGAGTTAAAACTAAAGAGATAGATTCCCTGTCAATTATTGCCATCTGGAATTTGATACTTCCTGACAGTAAAACTCTCTATCTAAATCCTAATCCTAAAATCCCTGAGAAATAATCAAAAATTTCCTTTTACCCCCCACCTTTGATAAATAAGAAATTTTTTAGGTCACAGTTTACCTGAATTCAGAACAGATTTTAACAAAAAAACAATTAATAGGTGATTAGAAGTGCAAATTAGGGAATTTAAGGTAATATAGCTAAATTAACCCTCATTAGATCTTGCCAATCATTAATTTATGTTGATATTTACAGGATTAGGGTATCACTATAGTTTATCCCAAATGTTAGATCAACAAGATTAATGAGCGATTTGACTCTCTCAATGGGGATTGTCCCTCAGCAAAAAACAGCCCGGTTTGAAAGCCTGTCCACAATCTGACCCTGATGCCTTTTCTCACATTACTCGGCTGGATGAACTGAAGGGGAACAATCTTAGAACAGAGCTAACGGGTTTAATCGGAATAGTATGCTAATAGTAGCGTACTTATTCGCAAGTAGTGTTAGTCTTGAGGTAGCGCAATTTAACATACTCATGGTAACAAAGAATATCAGGGCCGTTACTTACGTTCCACCGGACTATCATAAAAAGCTGCGTCAGTATATGAAACGGCATAACTTAACTGAAAGTGCAGCTTTAGTCCAGATGATCAAACAGTTCTTTGATGGGGAACAACCTCAACTCAATTCTGAACTGCGAACGGAGGTCGAAGAAATTGTACAAGACCAACTGAAACTGCTCAAAGGAGATATTGACCTTTTAAAAGGGCAAATCGCCTTGATGCAGCAGTTATTAGACAAAAAAACCTCGGCTGAAAGCACCCGTCGAGCCGCAAATTCTGCTAATAATAATCATCCCAGAGGTTTACTGCGGTTGACACCCAAAACCGAGGAAGAACTCACTCGTCGTTTAGGGGTAAATACAGGAAATGTTGCCAAAGAATTTGACAAAGGTGTGGAACATTTTAGTCATTGGAGTCAACAAAAAGATCCCAGTGGTATTGGTTGGCATAGACGAGGTGATGGCTTGTACTATCCTGTTTAAATAACTACACCATATCGCATTTTTTTCTAATAACCTGCTACCACTAGGAATATTAAATTATGAGTTGTTTGAATGATTAGGGTGTAGCCAAAATTTAGGGTTTGCACCCTGATCAACTAACCCTCATAATTGCCTTAAAAGATTAATTTAGGGTCAAAATCCTTTGATTTTAGTTAACGCCAGAACTGATTATTAATCCTCTATTTCTACCCAAACTGTAACCGCAGCAACGGCAATTAACATTTCATCATTTTTGTCTTTAAATTCTTCAATTGCCCGTCCTTGTACCACCATTCCCCCAGTTTCAACGGTAATCTTTTTCTGTCCAAAGGGTAAAACAGCTAACACTTCTTCGGTTCTCACTTGTTCAGGATAGGGAACTGCAACTTGCACTTCTACGATCATTTCATTGGGATGATTTAACCCCGCAACTTCCCAAATTCCAGGTAAGGCATTATGGGCGATCGCATTTCTAACCGCCCTAGCTGCGGCGATGGTGGGTTCCTGTCCATGTTGATCAATACCCATCCCCATTTCAATCACAAATCGTTTTTTAGCCATAATTTTTCCGGGTGGTTTTTAACTCTATTTTATTTTAGGATACCTGATGACTAATGGCTTGATTTGTATATTCAGGACAGTCAGAATCAGGGATAGTTTCTAAACACTCAACTTCCACGTTCATTTGATTCATTTCTACATCGCCAAAAATGGTAGCAAAGGCAATATCTGCCGCATCTCGTCCCGTTCCAATTTTAATTAATCCATTCAAAGGCGCCAGACGAGTCGCATCAAATAAATACCAGCGATCGCCTAAATACGCTTCAAAATAAGCATGAAAATCAGGAGGTTGGAGTTTATAAGCATAGCCCGATGCAAATCGAGCCGGAATATTTAAAGCTCGACAAAAGGCAATTCCTAAATGGGCAAAATCTCGACAAACTCCCGCCCGTTCTGTTACCGTATCAAAAGCAGAAGTATGTTGATCACTACTCCCCGATAAATAAGTAACGTTATCATAAATCCAATTACAAATTGCCGTAATTCGGGAATAATCCGGTACTAAATGACCAAATTCTGATTGAGCAAATCGCATTAATCGATCCGATTGACAATAGCGACTCGGATAAATATATTGTAAAAGTTCTAAGGGGAGTTGAGCAATGGGAACTTCATTAATTGTTGCTGGATTTGTCTCCTCATAAATAACATCCACCAGGGCTTGATAAGATAAACGTAAATTTCCCGCAGGCACATTAATCCGAATATAACGATTATCTAAAATCGGATTAACATATTCTTCAAAATTGAGATCAGGATCTAATTGTAGACGTTCTTCTAATATCTGTTGATTTTGAGTTTTAGCAACATTGACATTGAAAATCAACGTACTATTGTCCCTGACTTCATACTCTAATTCACAACTGACTTTAAATTTCATAATCTCTATCCTAATCCCGATCCGTTGTTGTGATTTATTTCTCTTTTTTAACTAACCTTAACTGATATCGATATAACGTTACCGGATGACCACTAGCGGCAAAGAAATTTGGATCTTTAGGAGATAAATAAACCGCCGTCACTTGCTCCCCAACAATCGATTTCACTTGCGATTGTGCTCCCATTCCCTCAAATTCTGCCTGGTAAGCCGTGGTTGTTTCCACTTCATTCAAATAAATTAAAGAAGGACTTTCAAACACCTGCTGACTAATTTCTGTGGCAATAAATTGATCATCACTCGGCATCTCATAACTCCGACCTGTTACCGTTGAAATCAGTTGCAAATTTCCGGGTAAAACCGTTATTTGACGATTGGGGTTAGTGGGATCAACCTTGACAGATAAAATTGCATTTTCTCCCAAAGTTGCTTGACTTATATTAAACCCATTAAAGGCGCGATCGCCCACTATCTTAGGATAGATTTTGCCATCATTTTGTTGATCTGAATCCTGTTGAGGGAAAAATAAACTTAAGGGAAAAATCTGTAACTTGGGTAACAATTCAACCGCTTTAAATCTAACCTGAAACTGAATCGGTTGATTCAGCCGTTTTGAATTATTTTTAAATCCAGGAGTCGTAATCTTAGGAGCTAGAGGAGCAACCCGATCCACTAATGTACTCGTAACCTCCCATTCTCCCTCCATCCATTCAGGATAATATAAATCTCCCGTCGCCGCTTGAACTGTTGGTTTATGATTCCAGTTGGGAAACGCGGATAAACGGTCTGCTAATTGTCCGGCTTGAGCTTCAGTTTCTCCCAGAATTAAACCCCAAATTAAACCCACAATTAAAATCAATTTTTTCATTGTTTCTCAAAGTTTTAGAATCCGTAGGGGCGAGGTTTTCTCGCCCAAAACTATAGCGCTACGCGCAAGGGAACAGGGAACAGTAAGATGAGAATTCAGAAATCTCCTAACCGTAATGGGTAGGGCTATATAACCGTTTTCAAATGTTCCAAATTTCCGAATCAACCCTACAAACTTTCTAGGGGAACAGGTTCCCAAATTTCCCCATATTGTTCTTTTAACCCTTGCCAATTTTCTATTTGTCCCGGTTCATATTCTCCGGGTTTTCCCCATTGTAAAAATGCACTTAAGGCGACTTCATGTTGTTCATTCAGGAACCGGATAGCATAAGTGGTAAAATTCCCTCGCTTGGCTTCTCCCGTTTCAAATTTCACCTGTTTAATTTGATCCATATTCAGATGAAATTCAAAGCCATCGGTGTGCATATTGGCATATTTTCCTTTGGGTAATTCAGCATAAAATAGCTTCTCTAGTTTTGTTCTGACTTCCAATACGGCGGAACTACTGGTCACAATTAACCGTAAAGTTCCTAAATTTTCGCAGGCTTCTAAAAATTCTTTGAGATGACTCATGGTTTAAGTTCCCAATTTAATTCGTTTTTAAGACTTAATTTTACTCGAATTTTGGGAACTTCAGCTTAATTTTTTTTTAATATAGCAGTCGCAAAGGAAGTTATTCAGCAAAGCAAGGGCGGTGAACTCTTTTTCTCCGGTGTTCCCTGTTCCCTGTTCCCTGTTCCCTGTTCCCTGCTATAGATTTTTTGCCATCTCTTTTAGTTGACTTTTTCATGTTTTTCATACGCCGCCACAATGCGCTGTACTAAGGAATGACGCACCACATCCGCTTGAGAAAATTCACAGAAAGCAATTCCTTCAACATTTTTTAAGATTTTTAATGCCGCCGTTAACCCCGATGTTTGATTCGGAAGTAAATCCGTTTGGGTAATATCTCCTGTTACCACCATCCGAGAACGGAACCCTAAGCGAGTTAATACCATTTTCATTTGAGCCGGAGTTGTATTTTGGGCTTCATCTAAAATAATAAAAGAATTGTTTAACGTCCGACCCCGCATATAAGCCAGGGGAGCCACTTCAATTACCCCTCTTTCCATTAAATTCGCCGCTTTTTCTGGGTCGATTAATTCATAAAGAGCATCATATAACGGCCGTAAATAGGGATTAACTTTTTGTTGTAAATCTCCGGGTAAAAACCCTAATCTTTCCCCAGCTTCCACCGCCGGACGAGTTAAAATTAACCGTTCATATTGGTCAGATAATAACGCTTGTAAGGCTAAAATTGCCGCTAAATAGGTTTTCCCTGTTCCCGCAGGGCCAATACAAAAAATTAAATCCTGAGTCCGCATCGCCTGAACATATTGACGTTGGCGAAAGGTTTTGGCGCGAACTTCCAGTCCTCGCCGTGTTTTTGCTAAAACATCACGCTGAATTTCTTTAAAGGTATCCTCTTGATGGGTATTAATGGCATGACGCGCCGTGAGGATATCCACAGAACTAATTGGTTTTCCGTCTTTCCAAAACTCTTTTAAAGATTCAACTAATTTTTCACACAATTGAATTTGGCTGGCCGTTCCACTCACGAGCAATTCTTGTCCTCGCATCACCAGTTGAGCACCCGTTTGTTGAGATAGGGTTTTCAGATTATCTTCTTGATAGCCAGAAAGTGCCATTGCACTTTCAACACTCGGTAACTGAAGGGTTAATCGCTCAGTCATTAGATATAGCAGGGAACAGGGAACAGGGAACAGGGAACAGGGAACACCAGATCTGGGATAATACTTCTGGCTGTTTCATCTCAGTTGTAAATTATTACAACCTATTTGGGATTGCTATATAAAGTTTTGATCACTCAATTGCCGATAGTTAAGAGCAGGCTGGCTTGACTGACTGAATATTGAGGTTGGGGGAAACGGTTGGGCAAAACCGTCTGAGTTGCCCGAACCTAATTTTGCCCAACATGAGAAAATCGTTTTAACGGGTTAATCCGTCCTCAGCAGGAGTTAGAGCTTCACGGCTGAGAACAGACTAAACAAAACGTTATTGCTCATATCTTCGGTTCAAACGCGGCTTAGAAGGGGAGGAGCGTGATGGACGAGTCTGCTCTGAATATCGCCCCGGAGAACGATGATTAAAAGTCTCTCTCGTCTCTCTCGGTTCCCGTTCCTGATAAGATTCATCGGATTCAGAGTCGTTATAGATATCCAAATAAACCGTTTCACTTGACGCCTTCGCCAGTGCCGTTAAAACCATACGAATGGCTTGAATATTGCGTCCACCGCGACCATAAACCCGCCCCTTATCTTCGGCTTCCACCGCCAACCGAACCCAAGTTTTGCGGATGCTAGAAAAATGTTCACAATCGACCCGAAGGGATTCTGGAAATTCCAGAAACGGCTCGATTAAAAACCGCACCAGTTCGTCATAATTGGGATTAGACTGCGGACTCTGCGGTAATAGGTTCGGATTGGACTCCAGATTTGAGTTGTTCAAAAACATTGGCTTTTCTTAGGATGCTACGCACAGTTTCAGTCGGTTGCGCCCCTTGTTGTAAGCGACGGACAATACCAGGGACATCCAATCGAACTTCATCGGTTCTGGGATTGTAGAAGCCCAGTTCTTCTAGTGGACGACCATCTCGGCGACACAAGCTGTGCATCGCCACAATGCGGTAACTAGCTTCCCGCTTTTTTCCGAATCTTTTTAAACGCAGTTTGATCATTATTGACTCAAAACACTTCTCTAGGAATTGTAAGCTATTTTTTAACAACCGAGTCATTTGTTTAGGGAAACTTTAGCCAACACTGGCTGTATGGGCAATTCACCCTCCGACTCTGACTCACCCCTTAGCACGAACAGCCCCTATCTACCCATGTCTTTATCCCGATTATCCCATTGGATTAACCTGAAAAAAAATAGTCGTAAACTTCTGCTCTCTGCCTTGGGTATTATTGCCCTGATCTTAATTTTACAGTTTGGGAACAGTTTCCGCACCCCAACCCCTAAAAAAAGTTTATCGATTTATCAACCTCTAACTGAAATTCCCGCCACCGCCCAAAAAGTTACCGTTGGGGTTCCTTATTACTTTATCCCATCTATGTTGACTCTCGGATTATTCTTCCCGTCACCGCCCTATTAACCATTGTTTTTCTGCAACAATCCTATTCCGATGCTTTACCTGATGTTGGCTATTTGGTATTATTAGATAAAATCTATGCCTTAGTCTATGTTTTGATTATTGCGGGAATTTTAGAAACCATTATTACCGCCGATTGGATTAAAAGTGAAGATCCTGAATCTCTTGTCCGAGTCAAAAAACTTGATCGAGGCTTTCTAATCGCAAATATCATAATTTTATCCGGGGGAATGTCCTATTTTTGCTATTTTAAAATAATCATTCTTCTAATTATTATTGTGGGCGATTAACTCGAATTAACTTATTAAGTAAGGTGGTTTCATAAGCAATTGCTTGATTAATTCTATCTGCTAGTCTTTCTATATTTCGATCATTGGTACAAACAATAATACCAGCATGATTATGATTTTGAGAATGGAGTTTAATAAAATCACGACGGTTTTGTGTTATAATAGCACGCTCATTGTTAATAGCAAATTCTAAAACTTCAGGGTCAGATAATCCAGCGTTACCTGCTTCTTGTACCGTGAGAATATTATGGTTTAGATCACGCAATAATATTACAACAGGTAACGGAAACTGTTCATCTGCATAAAGATTAGCCATTCCTCAACTCTCTACTACATTTATTCTTCTTGTTCTTTTAATGCTTGTTCAATTTCTTCAGAATACGCTTCTGCATAAACCCAAATATTCAACAAATCAGCCGCCGTTAAATGGGGATATAATTGCAAAATTTCTGCATCCGTCGCACCTTGATGGCGTAAACTTACAAATAGCCAAACGGGAAGACGAGTATTAGCAATACAAGCATCTCCACCCATTACCCCAGGAGTTTTGGTAATTCCCCGTGAACCATTGCTTAAAGTCTGAGTTAACGCTTGAATGACTTCCGCTTTTTCAATTAGAGTCAGAGACAAAAGTTGAGTTTGGAATTCAGTTAGAGTCATATTAATATAATACAGCACAGTTAAGGATATTTTATCATTTTTATCCTGTTATCTGTCCTATTTCTAAATTCTTTGAGTTAAAATGCGATCGCTTATTCTTCATCAGCCAAATAATCAACCTTCAAAACTGCTTCTAAATTAAACGGACATTCATCAGAGAAAACACTAACTTTTAATTGAGTTTCTGTTGCTGCATCCTGACGCGCATCTTGATAACATTCTGCAAAAATTTCTTGACCATATCCCCTTAAACTGGGGCTATCTTTAAACAAAATTAACAAACGTCGTCGATGCTCAACAATTGTACTCCTCCAACTTCGAGATCGTTTATTCGGTTGATATTTATATTTAAGTAAGTGTATTAACAAAACTGTTAAATTACTTTGAACAGATCGTTTCTCACTCCTCCCCATACTTTCTAACTCAGCAATTAAATTTTTAAGATCAATCTCTTGAAATTGGTTATGCTGTAATTGTTCTACAGTTTTCTGAATCCATAAATAATAATCTTGGTCATAAAGGGTTAATTGATTTAGATTGGGTTGATAGAGTTGAGAATTCATAATAATATTGTTTGTTAAAATAAAGCTAAAAACAGGGATAAAAATCTATTTTTATTTGATCTATTATTGCATGATATTCCATGCTTCCCGATTGAGTTCACGCAAAGGAGGTAAGTCATTAACAGCATCTTTAAAGGCTTGGTTTTCTTCAAATATATCTCGTAATGTTAGTAGATGAATTGTAAAACGTTCAATATCAGGAAACTCAAGAAGACGATTTTTAAAACCCGCTTTAGGATTGGATCTTGTTGGTGATGTATAACCCACTCCAGCTAACATTACACCAATATCAGCACGATGCCGTATTAGACAAGAATGTAAAACGTCTGCTTCTTTTGCTTCTAAATTTTTGTTTTCTAACTTTGATTGAAAATAAATTTTTAACCCATTAATATAACCTTCTCCATCAACGCCACCATCACTTCCAGCAGGGCCAGGAGTTAACCCTAAACAATACGCAAAACGACGACCTAATTCTTGTTTGGTGGCTGTATCACTCAAAATAATACCCTGAATTACAGCATTTATAACTTTATAATTGCTCATTATTTTTCCTTTGAAATTTCGCTTGTTTTTTCCAATTCTCTTACAGTACAGTTATTTTGATAGAGTAAACGAATCCCTAAAATTGCACAATCATTAACTCTTTCTTCCATTCCAATTTTTTTAATTTTATGTAATGTAACTATATCTAGCTTTAGATTATATAAAACTGAAGAATCTGAATTTGAATTTCCTCCTAATCCACCCATTTTTTGAATAATTTCATCAAGATTTAATTTTAATCTATTAATACAATAATAAACATACTCTATTGAATATTCTATCATGGCTGCCCGACTCATTCTAATTGCTGATGTTAATTCCATCAACTTTTGGTTATCTGTATTTAATATTTTAATAGTAAATTCTTTGATTTGATCTTCGTTCTCTAATTCTTCATTGAGTTGTATCCCTTTTTTAATAGCTTCATCTACTTTTTTGCTGTTCTTCTTGATGTTAATCACTTTTTTATCAGATAAATCTTGATTAAGCCCTGATTTTGTTTCTTTTGAACTCATTGTCTTACCTCTTTTCTAAATATTAATTAATAAGTCTTCAAAATAGTTTTCTAGCTCTTGGTATTCTGAATATTCCCAAATATATTTTTTAGTTAAATATACAGCTTTTTGCATTGGATCTTGAACGTTAATCATCTCTGAAGCCACCCTGCATTGGCTAGGCTTATCTTCTATACTATTAACTTGTTCTTGTACTTCATCAGCACTAATTCCCAAGGGTACGACAAAAACTTCAGGTGTAAAAGTGGCTTTTGCCTCCATCTCAAAAATTATATTTAAAGTTGGTTCAAGATTATTCAAGCCTTTATACCTCTGGGATGAACTGATGGGGATGAAGATGATATGAGGATCACTGCTCAAAATAACTTGAACAATATTAGCTAAGGGTGTATTCATATCAAGAACAACATAATCATATTTTTCTATTTTAACAAACTTTTTCAGACGTTTTCGATTAGGGTTTGTTATAACTGATATCCCTGGTCTTGTATCTACTGAAACTGAATTAGAGTCAGATTCTTCATTAGGCTCTTCACCGACATAAAACTTCCAAGAATCTGCTTGATCATCACAATCTATTAGTAAAACATCTCCTCTTTTAGAAAGAACTCCTGCTAAATGAACAGCTAAGGTCGTTTTACCCACACCACCACTATTATGCGTACAGAGAATAACTTTCATTACAGTATTACTACGTTTTTAGTAAATACACTATCTCGTTCAGTATAACATCAAATGACATTAATCGTTTAGATAGAGATTTATTTTATAGTTTAACTGTTTTTGTTAGGATGCGGGGCGATCGCTATCTATTAACTTACAACCGTAGCTTGACCAAGGTAATAACTTTTTCTCTACTAACAGTTAAAAATCCCTCTAAAAAATCATCAATAGACTCTCCCGCCTCTAAATAGTCAAATAGCGTTTGTATGGGAACTCTCGTCCCTAGAAATACTGGAGTTCCCCCCATGATTTCCGTAGATATACTAATTATCGATGAATTCTCAGACATGATTTTAGCCTCAAATTAGATTAATAGTTTAAGTATCGCTTATAATTATAAGTTGTTGAGACAACGGGAAAAAGAGTTATAGCAATGAGTAGGTTAATGTTTACAACTTCTTTGTGTCTTTGTGTCTTTGTGGTAACATTCAAGAACCCATAAAAAGAAACCCAATTTCTTCAAGAAATCGGGTTTATGAAATCAATATTTGATCACTAACTACTTACCAATTTTAGGCGCACTCAAAGAGAAGAATTTCCATTTATTCGGTTTAACTTCTGGAGCTTTTTGCGCTAAAGTCGGGACAGAATGACGCATTAATGCGGTTAACTGTGTGGTTGTGGAATCATAGATTTGGGTTAATATTTTCGGATATAACCCAATACCAATGATCGGCACTAATAAACTGGCAATGATGAACACTTCACGGGGTTCAGCATCTACTAAGTTCTCATGTTCCACTAACTCTTTATTTTCGGGGCCGTAGAGAATTTCACGCAACATTGAGAGCAGATAAATCGGGGTTAAAATCACCCCAACGGCTGCTAATAAAATCACGATGACTTTAAATGTGGAGTTATAGGCATCGCTAGTAGCAAACCCAATAAACACCATTAATTCGGCAACAAATCCACTCATTCCAGGTAAGGCTAAAGATGCCATACTGCAAGCTGTCCACATGGCGAAGACCTTTTTCATCTTGACGCCAACGCCACCCATTTCATCCAACATTAAGGTATGGGTGCGGTCGTAAGTACAGCCGACTAAAAAGAATAAACTCGCCCCAATTAACCCGTGAGAAACCATTTGTAACATCGCCCCACTCATGCCAATATCGGTGAAGGATGCCATCCCAATTAACACAAACCCCATGTGAGAAATTGAGGAATAAGCGATTTTGCGCTTGAGGTTTCTTTGAGCAAAGGAGGTAAAGGCTGCATAAACAATATTAACCACGCCCAAAATCACTAAAATCGGAGCAAATACCGCATGAGCATCGGGTAACATTCCGACGTTCATTCGCAGTAACGCATATCCTCCCATTTTTAACAGAATTCCTGCTAGTAACATATGGGCGGGAGCCGTGGCTTCTCCATGAGCATCAGGGAGCCAAGTATGCAGGGGAAAAATCGGTAATTTCACCCCGTAAGCTATTAGGAACCCACCATATAATAACAGTTGTAAATTCAGGGGATAGTGTTTCGCTGCGATCGCTTGCATATCAAAGGTGATGGTATCCCCATAGAATGCCATGGCTAGGGAACCCACCAAAATAAATAGCGAACCTCCTGCGGTATACAAAATAAATTTTGTAGCTGCATAGAGGCGTTTTTTTCCACCCCAAATGGATAGAATGAGGTAAACTGGAACTAATTCTAATTCCCACACCAAGAAGAACAGCAACATATCCTGAACGGCAAATACGGCAATCTGTCCGCCGTACATTAACAACATCAGGAAATAAAATAATTTGGGTTTGAGGGTGACAGGCCAAGCGGCTAAAGTCGCTAAAGTGGTGATAAATCCTGTCAAAATAATTAGGGGCATTGATAACCCATCTGCCCCTACAGACCAATTTAAGTCTATTTGCGGAACCCAAGTATATTTTTCAGCAAGTTGTAAACCTGGGGTGTGGAGATCATATCCATTATTAAAGGCATAAACGATGAAGGCAAAATCGATTAGCCCCACAATTAAAGCGTACCATCTTACGGTTTTTCCATCTTTATCAGGAATAATCGGAATCAGTAACGCGGCAACAATCGGAAATAAGATGATGGTTGTTAACCAAGGAAAATTTTCCATAGATCAAGTCATGAATGAAGGACTTAGAATTAAGAATTAAGAATTAAGAATATTTAGACTTAATTCTTAATAGAGATTCGCGCTGTTTTATGCTGTAAATGAAGTCCCTATTTGTAGAATTCAGAATTTAGAGTGTTAAAGGGAAGATCAATCTTAATTCTTCCAAAATTGGAAAACTTTAAGTTAACCTTCCCTTGGATAAAGTTCTAAGAAAGGTTTAATTTTTTCCTTTCTAAATTCATGATTTCTATTGTTCAACAAAAATCAATATTTAGAACAGAAATTCAACCTTTCTTAATTTCAGGTGTGGGTTGACGGTTGACCGTTGACCGTTGACGGGTACGGGCGGGACAACCCAAGGAGTGTCAACTTAACTCAGGTTAGCCCTGAACTAAAGTTCGGGCTAAGAGCTAAAGTCATCTAAAGATGACTCAAAACTTCTCTTTCTTAACCCGTTTTAAGGNAAATGGGGGACTCATGGGGATCATGACTATGGCCGTGATCGTTGCTGTGGGCTAACTCCTCCGGGTTCATCGCCCCAGGGCCAAAGGCAAATTGAGGGCCATTAGCTTCGGATAACAGGTTTTGTTGAATCGTGGTATCATTGCCTCTGAATTTGCCTTCAAAGGTCATGAAATACATTCTGAACATATAGAAGGCAGTCATTCCGGCCGTTAACCAACCGACAAGCCACAACATCGGGTTAGCCGCAAAGGCATTACTCAAAATTTCATCCTTTGACCAGAACCCCGCAAAGGGCGGAATACCGCAAATGGCTAAAGTTCCCACCAGGAAACAAGCGGAGGTGACGGGCATATATTTGCGTAAACCCCCCATCAGACGCATATCCTGGGCCAGAATTGGATCATGACCCACAACACCCTCCATCCCGTGAATTACCGAACCGGAACACAGGAATAACATGGCTTTAAAATAAGCGTGGGTCATCAGGTGGAATAGTCCCGCACTGTAAGCTCCAACGCCCATCGCCATTACCATGTAACCGAGTTGGGAAATCGTCGAATAAGCTAACCCTTTTTTAATGTCATTTTGGGTTAAGGCGATCGTGGCCCCCAAGAAGGCGGTAAAGCATCCGGTAAAGGCAATAATATTCATCACGATCGGCAACCCTTCAAAGACGGGGTACATCCGGGCGATTAAAAACACTCCGGCGGCCACCATCGTTGCAGCGTGAATTAACGCAGAAATCGGTGTCGGGCCTTCCATGGCGTCGGGAAGCCAAACGTGGAGGGGAAATTGGGAGGACTTAGCAACAGGGCCAAGGAAGACTAATACGCCTAATAACGTGGCTAAGGCGACGCTGAGGGAACCCGTGGCGACGGCCTGTTCCAGCCGTTCTCCCATGAGTTCAAAATCAAAGGTATTAGTCGCCCAATAGATCCCTAATATTCCTAAGAGTAAGCCAAAGTCCCCAACTCGGTTGACGACAAAGGCTTTCTGACAGGCATCGGCGGCGGGTTTGCGGTCGTACCAGAACCCAATTAACAGGTAGGAACACATTCCCACCAGTTCCCAGAAAATATAAACCTGAATTAAGTTCGGGCAAATGACGAGCCCTAACATTGAAGAACTAAATAAACTCAGATAGGCATAAAAGCGTACATATCCGGGGTCATGAGCCATGTAACCGTCGGTGTAAATCATGACGAGGAAGGCAACCGTCGCCACAATAGCCAGCATCACCGTCGCTAGATGGTCAATGGTATAACCCATTTTCAGTGTAAAGTCCCCTGCGGCTGCCCACTCAATCATCTGGGTGTAGGGAGCGTGACCTTGGAGTTGACTGCCTAGGAGGGCAAAAGATAATACCATTGATGCGCCTAACAGCGAGACGAGGAAGATTGAACAAACCTGTCTCAAATTGTTAGTGGCAGTGTTGAAGGAAATTAGCCCAATTCCAACCAGGGTTGCGCCTAATAGGGGCAACACGGGAATTAACCAGGCATATTGATACAGAGGTTCCATAACGATGTCAACTTTATAGTTCTTAATGAACTTGCCAAAACTGTTGATAATTTTGACATACAGTATGAACCTTATGGGTAAAAATTCCTGAAATCTTTCTTAGGAAGTCATGACTCAGGAGGTTTAGGGCAGACTGATAGGGGAAAACTGCTAGTGAACCGTGCTTACACATCCGAGGTCGATGGCGGTCAAGGAAGTTTCCTCTCGATCTATAGCAGGTCGCGCTGGCTTGTTTACAAGGGTCAAGCCTTGAATGTTACCACGCCTGACACAAAGACACAAAGAAGTTGTAAACATTAACCTGCTCATTGCTATAAATGAAAAGCCGACAAATAGGAAAGCTCCCGACTCTCGGCGAAATTATTTCCAGGGTTTATTTTAAAAGGGTTAAATAATCAGAAATGCTATAGGTAGCTTTATTCTATTTAATATTCTAGTGTAACAATTAGTATGATAACTGATAACTGATAACTGATAACTGATAACTGATAACTGATAACTGATAACTGTCTCACGCTTTCAAGGGTAAAACTTCTTGAGTTTGACGGATTTGTGGACGACTTTGATAACTAACCATAAACGTATGCAAGCTACGGCGCAAATCTTCTCGACCTTGGAAATGTTCAAGTCGATATAATATTTGACCTCGATCAAAAACAATTAATGTTGGTAACGTTTGCAGGCGATAGGTACTGGCTAACTTTAAACTTTGATCTGCATTCACCCCAACCAATTTGACTTTGCCTCGCCAGTCCTCCTGGAATTGACGTAGTTGAGGCATAATCAGCTTACACAATCCACACCAAGGTGCCCAAAAATGTACCAGAACGGGAGTAGAAGCTTCCAGAACTTCTTGCTTAAACATCTGCTCATTGACCGACAACAGCATGATCCCTCAAATTTTATTAATGAATGTTTTTATATCCTTGGGATCATGCTACCAGTCTATGTTACCTGTCGCACGAATTAATAATGGATGAGCTTGCCAGAGTAGAAGGATAAAAATACACACTCCCAAATAAGCCCAGCGAAAAAACTCCTTAATTTCAAGGGTTTGACGACCTTGTAGAATAGCTAAAAACGGAATTACCGAAGTCCGAGATTTGACGGTTTCAAAGGATTTGCCATAACGAGCGAATAAACGGCGATCGCCATGCCAAACGGCAAACAAATGATGCAAGACTAACCCCACCGATGTTAGGAGGGTGAAGCTTGTCCCAACCCAGAGGGTATGACCCATACACCAAATCACTTGACCCACCATTTGTGGATGTCTGGTAATGCGGATAATTCCGGTTTCATAGAGATGAACTTCTGGTTTCGCAATGGCGGCAATTTCTAATAAATTAAACGTGGCTGGATACAGAAAAATAAATGAAATTGCCGATAAAATCCAAACAATCGGTTTAACAACTGTTACATCCTGAACCATCCACAGTTGTAACCCATCGTAACGGTGATTAAAAAAGTAAATAATCAGAACGGTTGCGAAGGGAATACTCACCAAGGCAAATAAAACCCGATACAGTCGGGGGCCAATTTTCGATTCTCCCCAAGGCCGTAATGCTGCTAAACCACTATGAGCGATCGCAAATCCCAACAGTAACCCTAACATAACAAAATGGCTCGGAGTCAGCCAATGATCAGACATTTTTACCTCTTCTCAATATAGTTAGATAATAAAGTTAATTTCAATACAGATCATCCCGCAGTATGCTGAAAGAACTTGATCCCCCATCCTAAAAGCCATCACGCTTGCTGATTTTACCGAGGTTGAGGAATATGTCTGACCTTCCATTCACTTTAGATCAGTTACGCATTCTCAAAGCCATTGCGGCTGAAGGCAGCTTCAAACGCGCTGCTGATAGCCTGTATGTCTCCCAACCTGCTGTCAGTCTCCAGGTACAAAACCTAGAACGACAGTTAAACGTACCCTTATTTGATCGAGGGGGACGTCGGGCTCAACTGACTGAAGCAGGTCATCTGCTCCTCAGTTATGGTGAAAAAGTTTTGTCCCTGTGTCAAGAAACCTGTCGCGCCATCGACGATTTACAAAATCTCCGGGGCGGAACCTTAATTATAGGGGCATCTCAAACCACCGGAACCTATTTGCTCCCTCGGATGATTGGGTTATTTCGGGAAAAATACCCCGATGTTTCGGTGCAGTTACACGTTCATTCCACCCGGCGCACGGCTTGGAGTGTGGCGAATGGACAAATTGATTTGGCCATTGTCGGCGGCGAAATTTCTTCGGAATTGACCCAAGCCTTAGAAATTGTCTCCTATGCTGAGGATGAACTGGCGTTAATTGTTCCGATCTCCCATGAATTTGCCCAACGAGAAACTATCCTCAAAGAGGATTTATATCAGTTAAAATTTATTACCCTCGATTCTCAATCCACAATTCGTAAGGTCATTGATCAAGTCTTAACGCGCTGTGGGATTAATACAACCGATCTCAAAATAGAAATGGAACTGAGTTCGATTGAAGCGATTAAAAATGCTGTTCAGTCGGGGTTAGGGGTGGCGTTTGTTTCTACTTCTGCCATTGAAAAAGAGTTGCAAATGGGGGTGATCCAAAGCGTTAAAATTGATCAGGTGATTGTCAAACGGACATTATCAGTGATTTATAATCCTAATCGCTATCGCTCAAAGGCAGCAGAGGCTTTTACCAATGAAGTTTTACCTAAATTTGCCAGCCCCAATTTTAACCAACATTCCATTGATATCCAACACCCAACGGAATACACAGCCTTACCTTTATCAGACTAATTCAATCTCTTTTATTATCAATTCTTGAGGTTAAATTTCTCTGTAATGCTCTAATTTTTACCCTGTTTTAATCTAAATTCTTTACCTTTTCCCACAATGACAGATGTTCCTTTTACATTAGATCAATTACGCATTCTCAAAGCGATCGCGGCTGAGGGAAGTTTTAAGCGCGCAGCTGATAGTTTATATGTCTCTCAGCCTGCTATTAGTTTACAAGTTCAAAATTTAGAACGACAATTAAGTGTTCCTTTATTTGATCGGGGCGGACGTCGAGCTAAATTAACAGAAGCCGGACATCTTCTGCTCAATTATGGCGAAAAAATTCTGAGTTTATGTCAAGAAACCTGCCGTGCAATTGAGGATTTACAAAATCTTCAAGGAGGAACATTAATTGTCGGTGCGTCCCAAACTACAGGCACTTATTTGCTTCCCCGAATGATTGGATTATTTCGAGAAAAATATCCCGATGTCGCGGTTCAACTTCATGTTCATTCAACTCGACGCACGGCTTGGAGTGTCGCTAATGGACAAATTGATTTAGCAATTATTGGGGGGGAAGTTCCGACCGAATTACACGATTCTTTAACGATTCAACCTTATATTGAAGATGAATTAGCCTTAATTCTACCCCCGACCCATCCCTTTGCCAAATTAGAAACAATTCAAAAAGAAGATTTGTATAAACTGCAATTTATTGCCTTGGATTCTCAGTCTACCATTCGCAAAGTGATTGATCAAGTTTTAAGCCGATGTGAGATTGATCCCCGATGTCTGAAAGTGGAAATGGAGTTAAATTCTATTGAAGCGATTAAAAATACAGTTCAAGCGGGATTAGGCGCGGCATTTGTCTCAACTTCAGCCATTGAAAAAGAGTTACAAATGCAGGTTTTACACCGGATGACAATTGAAGATGTTGTAGTCAAACGGATGCTTTCAGTTATTGTTAATCCTAATCGCTATCAGTCCAAAGCGGCTGAAGCGTTTAGTCGAGATATTTTACCCTTATTTACTTCCCAAGACTGGGCATTAAGTACCCATACTTTTGCCTCAAATGCTTCTAAAAAACCTCCAATTTTTGACACATTCATCCCCCCTTCCGATTTAAACGAACCTCAGTATCCCGAACCTTAATTCAGAAAAACTTAAGTGTTTTAGCACTTTAGAAAACCTGTAATTAATCTATAATTAAACTTTAAAACAATCAAATGCTGTTGACTGTTGGCTCCTATTTTCTGTCTCCTTAACTCCTATGAAAATTTACTGTACTCGTCCCGGTTGTTTGGGTGCTGATCGCAATAGTTTCACGGATTTAGAGGATCAAATGACCCTCAAAACAGTGCAGCAAAAATTCTGTGCTACCTGTGGAATGCCTTTAATTTTAGATGGTCGTTATCTCCCTGAACGATTATTAGGACAAGGAGGATTTGGTACGGCATTTTTAGCCAAAGATCGCCGATCTCCTACGCTTAAATCTTGTGTCGTTAAACAATTTCAACCCTCATTTGATTTAAACCCTCAACAATTAGCAACCGCACAAAATCTGTTTGAACGAGAAGCTCATGTTCTGGAACAGTTGGGCAATAAACACCCCCAAATTCCTGATTTATTTGCCTATTTTCCCTTAGAAGCACCAGGATGGCGTTCCTCAAAACCGCAACAATTTTTTTATATTGTTCAAGAATATATTACTGGCGAAAACTTAGAAAAAGAACTGGCGACAAAAGGACAATTTTCGGAAACAGAAGCGCGAGAAGTCTTACAAGAAGTTCTCAAAATTCTGGAGTTTGTTCATGATCATGATGTGATTCACCGCGATATTAAACCTTCTAATATTATGCGCGATCGCCAAGGTCGTTTACATTTATTAGATTTTGGTGCGGTTAAACAGGTGACACAAAGTGCAGGCGGAACATCCACCGGAATTTATTCTTTAGGGTTCGCACCTTCTGAACAAATGCGAGGTTATACGGTATTTCCCTCTACGGATTTATATGCTTTAGCGGTGACTTGTATTGTTTTATTAACCGGAAAAGAACCTCAAGAGTTATTTGATAGTTATAGTGATCAATGGAAGTGGAAACAATTTGTTCAAATTTCCGATGAATTAGCGACAATTTTAGATAAAATGTTATTACCCACACCGAGCGATCGCTTTGGTTCCGCTACTCAAGTTTTAACAGCCTTAAATCCTCCTCAAATTCAACCAATTTCTCAACCTTCTCCCCTCCCCTCCCCTCCAGTTTCTCCTCCCCCAACCCAACTTCAACCCCCTGCAATAACTCGTTCTTTTTCTAGTTTACAACTATTATCCAGTGCAGCATTTACAGGCTTTGAAGGTGGCGTTTTAGCTTGCTTAGGAGTTGCTTTATTCAAAGTCTCTAATTTCAATCCTATTCTTTTATTAATTATCGGTTTAGGGGTGTTCACAGGATTAATATTTGCTCAATATCAACGTTGGGTTGAAGCTGGGTTTGACTTTATTATTATTCCTTTTATTTCTATCGGAATTTTATATTTTATCCTGTTAAAATTAAACTTTTATATCATTTTAACGACCGTTCCTTTTATTATCGCTATATTCGCTGTGGCTGTTACTGCTTTATTTCGGTTGGTTTATCTGATGCTTCAACGAATCTTGTAAAACGAGGATACCAATATTGCTTAAATTATCCTAGATAATTTTTCTACCTTGATTAATTCTTTTGATTGACCTACTCCTTGATTTTATAGGATTATTAATATTATATAGCAATCCGTGTAGGGGTGGCGTCTCCCAACCCTCTTTGCGCCTGGGTTGGGAGGGACGCCACCCCTACAGGTTTTAATCATAAATCCTACACGGATTGCTATATTAATACCTGTCCCTATAATCTTACAAAAGTGGTAAAATTTTACCTAATACTGGAAACCCCTTAGATTTATGACTCAAAAAAATGATACTACCACTTTAATCCTAGCTTTACTGATTACCGGAGGATTTATTGGCGGCGGAATTTGGTGGTTTACTCGCAAGATAAATTTCTCAGATGTCTTAAATTCTAATCCCTCTCCTTCTGTTTCCGTTACTCCTAACTCACCGTCTATTCCTCCTCAATCTATTTCTCAATCCTCAACAACCGAATTTAAAACCTTTGCTGAAGTTCCTAATGTTCCTAACGGACTATTTACTTATGGAGGAAGTACCACATTTGCCCCGATTCGTCAAGGGATTAATCCCGAAATTCAACGGGTTTTTCCTCAATTTCAACTCCGATATTTTCAAAATCCTAGTCAACCCCCCGGCTCAGGAATTGGGATTAAAATGTTAATTGAAAATCAACTCACTTTTGCGGAATCTTCCCGTCCTCTACAAGAACCAGAATATCAACAAGCTAAACAACGAGGATTTGATTTAAGAGAAATTCCGATTGCAATTGATGGGATTGTGGTTGCAGTTAATCCTAGCTTAAATATTCAAGGATTAACCATTAATCAATTAAAACAAATTTATACAGGTGAAATCAATAATTGGAATCAACTCGGAGGTGATAATCTTCCCATTATTGCCTATTCTCGGACTCAGGAAGCTGGAGGAACAACTGAATTCTTTATTACAAATGTATTAGGAGGATCTGGGTTAGGAAAAGCCGTAAAATTGATTTCAACGACCACAGAAGCCTTAAGAGCAATTTCCAATAATCCAGGGGGAATCTATTATGCCTCTGCTCCAGAAGTTGTAGAACAATGTACAATTAAACCTATAGCGATTGGTTTGACATCCGATGCTTTAATTCAACCCTATCAAAATCCCTTAATTCCTCCCGAAGCTTGTCCCCAACAACGAAATCAAATTAATCCTGTCGTGTTTATAAATGGAGAATATCCCCTAACAAGACGTTTATTTATTATTATCAAACAAAATAGTTCAACTGAACAACAAGCCGGAGAAGCTTATAGTCAACTTCTATTAACCTCTCAAGGTCAAGATTTAATTGAAAAATTGGGGTTTATTAAAATTCGTTAAGTTCCTTTAGGGGTTAACTATTTCCAAAAATGTTAAAATAGACTTTAAATCTCAATTGATAAAATTTACCCCTTTTAAAATCAGATGTCTCAAAAAAATGAATCTCTAATCTTACTATTAGCACTCTTAATTACAGGAGGGTTATTAGGAGCAGGTTATTTTTTCTTTTTTAAATCGTCTCCTCAACCGCTATTGAACTCGAATAACCCCCCATCTTCCTCTGGAAATTTACCCTCAACGTCCTCACCTAATATTGCTGTAGGGTCGATTGAAACTCGCATCAGTCAAGGGGAAAAAGTGTTAATTCCGTCAGGAAATTTAGCCCTCAAACAAGCAGGAGTTGCTGCTTTAGCTTCTCGTCAATATCAGGAAGCTGTTCAACAGTTTAATGCGGCTTTACAACAAAATAAAAATGATCCTGAAGCCTTAATCTATAAAAATAATGCTCAAATTCGGCAAAATAATCAACCCTATTATACCATAGCAGTATCGATTCCGATTGGAACTTCAGTTAACACCGCCCAAGAAATTTTAAGAGGCGTTGCTCAAGCTCAAACGGAAGTTAATCAAGCCGGAGGGTTAGGCGGAAAATTATTAAATGTGATCATTGTTAATGATGATAATAGTCCTGAACTGGCTCAAGAAGTTGCTAAAACTTTAGTTAATAATTCCGAAGTTTTGGGCGTAATTGGTCATTTTGGCAGTAACACGACTGAAGCAGCAGCACCGATTTATGAAGCAGGAAAATTAGTCTTAATTTCTCCCACCAGTACAGCTACAGAAATCTCTAATGCGGGAGACTTTATTTTTAGGACAGTTCCGAGCGATCGCTTTGCAGGAAGTACCTTAGCACGATATCTCTTAAATACCTTAAACTTGAAAAAAACCGTTTTATTTTTTAATAGTGCTAATCAATATAGTACCTCTTTACAAACCGAATTTACAACAGCATTAAGTGGGGATGGGGGCGAAGTGATCAGGGTTTTTGATATTGCTAAACCCAATTTTAATCCGATGCAAGCCTTAGAACAAGCGCGTCAACAAGGAGCAGAAGCCATTGTATTAACGCCCGATTCTTCAACCATTGAACAAGCGTTACAAGTGGTCAGAATTAATCGCCAACAATTACCCTTATTAGGAGGAGATAGTCTATATCGACCGGAAACATTGAAAGTGGGAAGCGATGCAGCCGGGATGGTCATTGCCATTCCTTGGCATATTTTAGCGAATCCTGATTCTGCCTTTGCTCAAGCCGCTAATCAACTCTGGGGAGCGAGTGTTAACTGGCGTACCGCAACGGCCTATGATGCTACAAAAGCCTTAATAGCTGCTATTGCTAAAAACCCTACCCGAACCGGGGTTCAAGAAACCCTTTCCGCTTCCGATTTTAACCCTGAAGGTGCAACAGGTGTGATTCAATTTTTACCCTCTGGCGATCGCAATCAAGCCTTACAATTAGTCACAATTGAACCTGGAACTCGTTCAGAATTAGGTTATGATTTTGTTCCGGTTCCTTAACTTAAAAACCGGGTTTCTAGGATAATACCGTTCAGCTTACAGCAAATCAAAGTTTTCCTTTTGACTCTGTTAATGTTAGTTTCTATATTGCAGACCATCAAAACATAAACGCACAAAGGATCATGTCGGACACTCCATCGTCTCAACCTTCAGAAGAATTAACAACAGAAGCGAATTCAGATCGCAGTGCTAAAACCCGACAACTGTTAGGGATGAAAGGAGCCGCACCGGGAGAAAGCTCGATCTGGAAAATTCGCCTGCAATTGATGAAACCGATCACCTGGATACCCTTAATTTGGGGGGTGGTCTGTGGTGCTGCTTCATCAGGACATTTTAGCTGGTCACTCGAAGATGTGTTAAAAGTGGCGGCCTGTATGTTAATGTCCGGGCCATTAATGACCGGGTACACCCAGACCATGAATGATTTTTATGATCGGGAACTCGACGCCATTAATGAACCCTATCGTCCCATCCCAAGCGGAGCGATTTCCATTCCCCAAGTTGTCAGCCAAATTTTACTATTATTAGGCTTAGGAATAGGCGTTTCCTACCTGTTAGATACTTGGGCGGGCCATGAATTCCCCATCGTTACCGTTCTCTGTATTGGGGGGGCCTTTGTGTCCTATATTTACTCTGCACCCCCTCTAAAACTCAAACAAAATGGCTGGTTAGGAAATTATGCCCTAGGAGCGAGTTATATTGCCTTACCTTGGTGGGCGGGTCATGCGTTATTTGGAGAACTGACCCCAACCATTATGGTTTTAACCCTGTTCTATAGTTTAGCCGGGTTAGGAATTGCCATTGTTAATGATTTTAAGAGCGTAGAAGGCGATCGACAACTGGGGTTACAATCCCTTCCAGTGATGTTTGGGATCACAACCGCAGCCTGGATTTGTGTTTTGATGATTGATATCTTTCAAGCGGGAATGGCCGTTTATTTAGTTAGTATCAAGCAAAACCTTTATGCTACCGTTCTCTTGCTGCTGGTAATTCCTCAAATTACCTTCCAGGATATGTATTTTCTACGCAATCCTGTAGAAAATGATGTTAAATATCAAGCAAGCGCCCAACCGTTCCTCGTGCTAGGAATGTTAGTTGTGGGTTTAGCTCTGGGTCATGCGGTTTAAGGAGTTGTTCAATTCCTGGAAAATCGCACTTTCCCAACCCTCCTGAAGCCTGGGATCAAGGAAAAACCTTGATTTTCAGTGAGATCAGGGTTCGGCAGCGAACTGTAGAGGCAAGCTGGTCTTGCCTTCTGCGGGTTTAAAATAGACTGTCGAATGATCATCAAAACCACCGATTTGCCCGAACCCATGGAAGAATCTCAATTACCCTCCCGACCCAAAACGGACTCTGCTCAGTCAGAAACCGAATGGGAAACTAACCCCAGTACGGTTTCAACCCAACCTGTTTTGACGTCATCTGCTACCGTGACTGAAGACGAACCCGATGAGGATTCATCTTTATCTGCACCTGAGTCCAAAAGTTCAGATCAAGTTTGGTATCGTCGCACGCTGGATCGCTTGAATTCAGAATGGGTTAAACTCCGCCAGAGTCTTACCTCTGAAGACAAGCTAGGGAAACGTTGGTATCGCCGTCCCAGGATTTGGATCGGGGTAGGAGTGATTAGTTTAGGGGGTGGCGCCTTGGGTTATGGAGCTTGGCAATGGTATCTTGTTGATCAAAGCTTACCCCCAGTCTCCGTCAGTGGCATGGCATCCTATAGCCGAGATGGCACAATTACGATTAAAGCGACGAATGGGGATATTTTAATGCAGGTGGGGCCAGCAACACGGGAAAAGCTCCGACTCAAACAAATTCCTGAAAAACTGGCACAAGCTTTTATTTCGACTGAAGATATTCGCTTTTATGAACATGATGGTGTGGACTATCAAGGAATTGTTCGCGCCATTGGGTCTAATCTATTAGCAGGGGGAGTGGTAGAAGGAGGAAGTACCATCACCCAACAGTTAGCCAGAATTGTTTATTTGAATCAAGAACATAGCCTCACTCGTAAACTCAAAGAGGCGATGGTTTCTTGGAAAATTGAAGATCAAATCAGTAAAGAAGATATCCTAGAACGCTATTTGAATTTAGTATATCTGGGTTCGGGTGCTTATGGAGTCGCGGACGCGGCTTATGTTTATTTTAGTAAATCTGTGAATGAGTTAACGTTGTCGGAAATGGCAATGTTAGCAGGTTTACCCCCCGCACCGAGTCAATATTCTCCCTTAGAAAATCCAGAGGCGGCGAAGAAAAGACGTAATATTGTTTTACAACGGATGCAGGATGCTAAGGTAATCACCGCCACCGAAGCGCAAGCCGCCATGCAAGAACCGCTTAATCTTAAACCCAGTCAACCGAAACGGTTATTAGTTAAAGCGCCTTATTTTTCCAGTTATGTTCTTAAAGAATTACCCCAATATGTTTCTAAAGAAGCCATGGAAGCTGGGGGGTTAATGGTTGAAACCAGTTTAGATGTCAAATGGCAAGAAGCCGCAGAAAAAACCGTTAAAGATGCGGTAGAAATTGATGGAGCCGGATCTAATTTTAGCCAAGCCGCGTTAGTTTCTATTGAAGCGAAAACCGGAGAAGTTAAAGCGATGGTGGGGGGATATGAATATAAAGATAGTGAATTTAATCGCGTTACCCAAGCTCAACGACAACCGGGATCAACCTTTAAAGGATTAGTTTATGCAACAGCTATTAGTGCGGGTTTTTCCCCTTATGATAGCTATTTAGATGAACCCTATAAAGTTGATGGCTATCGTCCTCGAAATTATGGGAATAAACATTCTGGATGGACATCAATGTCCGATGCTTTGAGCCGTTCTATTAATGTAATTGCGGTTAAAGTATTAGTTGATGTGGGGTTTGAACCTGCCATCAAAATGGCAAAAGATATGGGAATTAAATCTCCGTTGAAACCTACTTATGCGATGGCATTAGGAGCCTATGAAGTGAATTTATTAGAGTTAACCAATGCTTACGGAACTTTAGCCGATGAAGGTAATTATATTCCGGCTCATGGCATTCGTCGCGTTTTAGATAAACAAGGAAATATCATTTATCAAGCTAAATTTAAACCGAAACGAGTTTTAGATAAAAATAGTGCCGCCATTACCACTTGGATGTTAGAAGGAGTTGTTAATGGGGGTACTGGAGGCCCTGCGGCTTTATCGGATCGACAGGTTGCTGGTAAAACCGGAACCTCTGAAGAAGCTAGAGATTTATGGTTTATTGGTTATATTCCCCAAGCTGTAACCGGAATTTGGTTAGGGAATGATAATAATGATCCGACTTGGGGCGCGAGTAGTAGTGCGGCTTATAGTTGGGGGGAATTTATGCAGAAAGTTGTCGAAGGAATGCCGATTCAAAAGTTCCCAAAACTGCCGGAATTAGAAGGACGTAAAGGCAGTATTAAAGCGAAACCCCATGAACCTAATAGTATTGAAACGGGGTCAAAAGTCGCTATTGAAGACGGTGATCCCGGACAAAGTTCGAGTGGGGATGGAACCTATGCCAGCAATTCTGAAACTTACGATAGTGGTTCCTATTATAATGATAACAACGGCTATTCCTCTGATGGATATTATGATAACTCCTATTCCGATGGCTATTCCTCCGAGGGGGGATATTCGGAAGAAACCAATAATTACTAACAGCTAAATTTTGTTAAATGCGCTAAAATCAAGTTATGTTTGATTGCGATCGCCGGGTTTAAGGAGACTATTCGGATATGGATGAACTGAAACCAATTTTACAAGAATTAACCCATGAACCTATTGCATTTTTAGGCGGGTTTGTCTCAGGTTTATTAAAATTAAACTTGAATGATGATCCGGTTAAAACCTGGCTAGAGAAACAAGGGGGAACAACGGGATCTACTTCCTCTGACTCTAAAAATAATAACGGCAATTCAGGTGGCCCTCAATCGATCACGATTGATTAATATTAGGGATAGGGCTATTTCCTATCCCGATAATTCTATCCCCCCATCCCCCATCGCTTCTTTTTCCCTTGTCCGCTACACTAATTTTAATTAATAGTTAGGGAAACTGCGGTGAAAGTCCGAGGCTGTGTGGCAACTGTAAGCCAGAGTTATTCCTGACAAGCCAGAATGCCTACCTATTAAATTCCTGTACACCTGCCTCACACGGGGAAGGAAACCTAATCATACATGATGACTAACAACACAGAACTTTCCATTAAACCATCAGACTCAACATTTCCCCCTTTACCTCTGCAACGTCCCTTATTACTCATTGGTCACGGTACCCGTGATGGGGATGGACGAGAAACGTTTTTAGAATTTGCTCAGGCGTATCAACAATTAGATCATTCTCGTCCCGTTGTTCCTTGTTTTTTAGAATTAACAGAGCCTACTATTCAAGAAGGAATTGATCGCTGTATTGAACAAGGTTATACGGAATTATCCGCATTACCGTTATTATTATTTGCAGCGCGACACAATAAATTTGATATTACCAATGAGTTAGATCGAGCCAAACAACGACATCCACAATTAACCTTTCATTATGGCCGACATTTTGGCATCAGTCCCAATATTTTAGAGTTATTGCGATCGCGTTTACAACAATTAGAACAACCGCAATTAAACCCCTTAAATATCCCCAACTCCGAAACCGTATTATTATTTGTCGGACGGGGAGCCAGTGATCCTGATGCTAATGGAGATGTCTACAAACTGGCTCGAATTCTCTGGGAAGGAAGCGGTTATTCAACGGTTGAAACCTGTTTTATTGGCATTACTCACCCCCGTTTAGAAGAAGGATTTCGTCGCGCTCGACTCTATCAACCCAAACGAATTATTGTCTTACCTTACTTCTTATTTACCGGGGTTTTAGTTAAGAAAATCTTTGATATTACCGCCCAACAACAGGAACAATACCCGGAAATTCAGATGACTTGTTTACCCGAAATGGGTATTCAACAGGAGCTTTTACAACTATTACGAGATCGGGAAATAGAAACCCAACTCGGACAAGTTCAAATGAACTGTGAAATGTGCAAATTCCGGTTAGCTGCTATTTCAGGAGATCATGATCATCATGGTCATGATCATCATCACCACCATCATGATCATGATCATCCTCCTATTGATCCCTATGCCAAATTAGAAGATTATCATCAACGAATTTGGCATACGCCTTAATTCTTTGTTTAATCAAAACACAAAGACACTAAGACACGAAGAAAGACTTTGTGCCTTTGTGTCTTTGTGGTTTAATAAAAACACAAAGACACGAAGACACTAAGAAGAGAAGATGCAGAGAGAACCTATTTCTGAGGAGGTAAACCAAGTTGCAAAGCAGATAGTGGATGCTGCTTTTAATGTCCATTCTGCTTTGGGTGCAGGGTTATTGGAAAGTGTTTATGAGGTTTGTTTGGAGTATGAATTAACTAAACGAGGTTTAAGGGTTGAGCGTCAGCTAGTTCTACCTGTAATTTACGATAACATCAAGTTAGAAGCAGGATTTCGGATTGATTTATTGGTAAATCAATGTGTTATTATCGAACTCAAAGCTGTGGAAACTCTTTTACCTGTTCATACTGCACAAGTAATCACCTATCTCAAACTTTCTAAACACCGACTTGGACTCCTGATTAATTTTAATGTTCCCTTAATTAAAGAAGGAATTAAACGCATCGTCCTCTAAACCTTCGTGTCTTTGTGTCTTTGTGGTTCGTTTAAAACATTAAAATTACAGCAAACCATACACCCATTTAACCAGTTCTGGCGATCGCAAAACACCTTCATGGCGACCAACGGGTTGACCATTTTTAAATAACATTAAGGTCGGTAACGCCATAATATTATATTGAGATGCGAGTTCCGAGTATTTATCACTATCAATTTTAACAATTTGGATTTGTTGACTCATTTCTTGATTGACTTCTTCTAAAATAGGAGTCATCATTTGGCAAGGGCCACACCAAGTTGCGTAAAAATCCACTAACACCGGAACATCAGAATTGCTGAGTAATTCTTGAAAGCTATTAAAGGTTTGTTTAACGGCCATAGCTGATTACCTTAAAATTTTTCATTTCAATTATAGCGATTCTTCAGAAATTGGGTTTCTCTTAACTTGACAACTCAAATCTGAGATGATGAGTTTTGACAAAATTATAGTTGGAGAAACAATACGATGGAACGTTTACCCGAAAGTTTACAACATTTAAAGGGACAAGTGGCGATGGTTACGGGAGGATCACGGGGTATTGGTCGCGCGGCGGCGTTAGCGTTAGCCACAGAAGGTGCTAAAGTTGTGGTCAATTATGCCAGTTCTTCGACGGCGGCGGATGAGGTAGTTGCTGAAATTACGTCTTCGGGGGGTGAGGCGATCGCACTCCAAGCGGATGTATCCAAAGCGGATCAAGTGGATGCGTTATTTAACAAAGTAACAGAAACCTGGGGAAAAATTGATATTTTAGTGAATAATGCCGGAATTACTCGTGATACTTTACTGTTAAGAATGAAGCCGGAAGATTGGCAAGCGGTGATTGATTTGAATTTAACCGGGGTGTTTCTTTGTACTCGTCTTGCGAGTAAAATTATGCTCAAACAAAAGTCAGGACGAATTATTAATATTACGTCGGTTGCTGGACAAATGGGCAACCCCGGTCAAGCGAATTATAGTGCAGCAAAAGCCGGGGTTATTGGGTTTACAAAAACCGTAGCCAAGGAGTTAGCAAGTCGGGGAATAACGGTGAATGCTGTTGCGCCTGGATTTATTGCGACCGATATGACCAAAGTGTTGAAAAATACGGAAGAAATTCTCAAATTTATTCCTTTAGGTCGTTACGGTCAACCGGAAGAAGTGGCGGGAATGATTCGCTTTTTAGCAGCAGATCCGGCGGCGGCTTATATTACGGGTCAAGTGTTTAATGTCGATGGCGGAATGGTAATGGCATAGATCAGGGATTAAGATGAGATGGATGACACGGATTTCACGGATTTTTCGGGGGTGGGAGTCCGTGTCAATAGTAGAAACGTTGTATTTACTCCAAAGTCCTAAAGTTTGTGTAATGGGTTTTAGGAGTTGCTTGATTTTGTTTAACTCGTTCTAATAAACCAGGAATTGCCAAGAGTTCCTGGGTTGCCGCTTCGCTTTCAGCATTTGCCAAGTAAGCCGCAAAATCAGCAAGTACCTGTAAGCGTTCTGGTGATAGCTGCTGGAGTGACTCACTAAGCTGGCGTTGTAACTCTGTTACAGATATTGCAACTGATGATGAACTATCATCTATTGGGGAATTATCTATCGTATTCATACCTGTTTTCCAACTTCAAGGTACGGTCTTAATTGTAATCCATCCTTTGGGAGATAATAGGGAATTAGGTACAATCCCCTTTATATAGGTACTATTAGACTATAGAGTACCTATATTAAAAATACTTATATAATTCAACCTCTCGTTTATTAGGAAGAAATCAGGCGATCAATTCCTGAGTTATGATAAGATTAAGGGTAAATCTTCGTTTAGAGACTCCAATGACCCAAAAGTAGAATCTAAAGAATCCGCTAGTTGAGGAGCGCTTTCAATCATACCATATTGAGCAAATTTTTCTGACATTTCTTGCCAACGGTTGGCAGAAATAGAACCGATTTGCTCAGGGTTAATCCCAAAGGTAATATAATCAGAAATTAATTTTAAAGATTGAGTTTGGTAATCTAAATTATGATATTTACTCTGAGGTTTTGTGTAAAAATCAACAACAATTTTAGCAGCTTGATTAATATCATTTAAAGCTAATTTCCATCCTTGAAAAGAAGCTTTTAAAAACTGATTAACCCTTTGAGGATTATGCTCTAATAACCACTGATGGGCAAAAATTACCTGCACATAAGCATCATATCCATAGTCACTAAATTTTAAAATTTGGGGTAGAATTCCCGTTTGGGAATTAAAGCCAAGGGGTTCATCGACAATATAACATTGAACTGCTGCTAATTCCCCACTTTGTAAGCGATCATATTTATCTTGATAGGAAATCGGAACAATTTCAATGTCTTGGGGTAATAAGCCACTCGTATTCATGACGAATTCCATGACTTTTTTAGTATTTCCCTGCATTCCGACTTTTTGACCGACTAAATCATGGAGGGATTGAATATTTTTTTCGGGAAGAGACATTAACCCCAAAGGGGAGGCTTGAAACATTGTAGCGATCGCTTTAATCGGATATCCTTGAACTTGTGCGGCTAAAATTGCATCTTGTTCTCCACATCCTAAGATTAAGGGATTTTCGGCTACTTGTTCAAATATTCCCCGATGTAAATTTACCGATTTAATTTCAACCTCTAACCCCCGTTGTTGATAAAGTCCATAATAATCCGCTAATAATAATCCTGCAAATTGAACATTATATTTCCAATCTAACTGCATGATTAAAGGTGCGGTTGGGGAGAGATTCAAATCGGTTAGAGGTGTTAATTTTTTACCCACGAAGGAAAATACTAAAGCACCAGAGTATTTTACAAAGTCTCGCCGAGAAATCAATTCTATTCCCTCCAAGCACAGTAAATCAGAATAAATTTAATCGGCTATTTTGGGGGGACGACCGATTAAACCTGTCATTAATCGTAATGCCAAATACCGCAAAACTTGCACTTTTTTTAATACCCCTAATCCCATTCGGCGTAAACTCACTTTTGGTGTCCAATCTCCTGAAAAGCTTCGATCTAAAAAATCCGTTAAGCCTAAAACGATTAAATTCTCTTTTTGTCGCCAACTTTCATAACGTTTTAATCCCCCTTCTTGTCCAATATCTTCACCCTTTTCCTGGGCTATTTTCAACACTTCGGCTAAGGCTCCCGCATCCCGAATTCCCATATTTAATCCTTGTCCACCAACAGGATGACAACCATGAGCCGCATCTCCTACTAATGCTAATCGGTGTTGAACATAGCGATCGCTCTGCATTAATTGTACAGGATAAACATAGCGATCGCTCAATAATTCTAATTTTCCTAATAATCCTCCCGTGCGATATTCTAATAATTGCAAAAACTCGGTTTCATCTAATTCTTTTAACGCCTGAGCTTCCGCATGGGGAGCCGTCCAAACCACTTGACAACGATTTCCGGGTAAAGGTAAAACCCCCATCGGGCCACTGGGCCAAAACCGTTCAAAGGCAACATTTTGATGGGATTTTTCCGTTTTAATGGTCATCGCAATACAAGATTGCCAATATTTCCAACCGTGAGTTTTAATTCCGGCTTCTTCTCTGATTCGAGATTTAGAACCATCCGCCGCCACAATAATTCGACTGCGAAGTGTTTGAGAATTCCCCTGGTTTTCTATGTTTATTTCTACATAATCGGGATGATAATTAACAGTTTTTAAAATAGCCGGACATTGCCAAGAAACATTCGGACATTGTTTTAAAAATTCATACATTGCTGACAGCATCACCCCATGTTCGCCCACATATCCTAATTCATCGGTTCCTAAATCTTGGGGGAGAAACTTCACAACACTGGGGTAATCGGAATCGCTTAAACTAATTTGATAAAACGTAGTAATTTTCGGTAAAATCTGATTCCAAACTCCAACTCCGTTGAGAATACGTCCGGTTTGTAACGTTAACGCATAAGCGAGTTGTTTACTAATGACAACTTCTGGCCGTTGGGATTCTATGATCGTTACTTTTAACCCCGAATCTTTCAACCCACAGGCTAAAGTAGCTCCAACAATTCCACCCCCGACAATAACCACATCATAATCTATCTCTGGCTTTGAGGAATTCATGGCGGCGGATTGAGTTTGTAAATGCGACGACACCAGCATAATGTTCGGTGATTGTACTGAGAATATGAACAAATTCTATTGTTACACATTTTCAATCACCGGATCAGTTTCCGAACTAAAATCTGATTCTTTTTCACAAAAAAACTTAGTATAAGGCGCAAATCTTTCTAAAATAATTTCCATTTTTTGAGAGTGTTAATAAGCGACTCAAAAAATAGGGTAAACTGAACACTGGTTAATGTAAGCTCTTTTTTTCATGACACATCCTGCTGCACCCGAAATTAATCCCCATCTCTGGCCAGAGTTATTACAACAACTATTAGACCGCCAATCCCTTTCCATCACGCAAGCGTCACAATTAATGCAGGGATGGCTCTCGGAAACAGTTCCTCCTGTGCTTTCCGGCGCGATTTTGGCTGCTATTCAAGCTAAAGGCGTATCCGCCGAAGAATTAGCAGGAATGGCCTCGGTTTTACAGTCGTTTTGTCCTCCTCAACCCCCTTCCAGCCTAACCTCTCCCTATCGGGTTATTGATACCTGTGGAACAGGTGGCGATGGAGCTTCAACCTTTAATATTTCTACCACCGTTGCCTTTGTTGCGGCTGCGGCTAAGGTTCCAGTGGCTAAACATGGAAATCGTTCAGCCTCGAGTAAAGTCGGCTCGGCGGACGTGTTAGAAGCCTTGGGAGTCAACTTAAAAGCACCGGGGGAAAAAGTTACCCAGGCTTTATCGGCGGTCGGAATTACGTTTTTATTTGCTCCCGGTTGGCATCCGGCCATGAAGGCCGTTGTCCCCCTGCGTCAAACGCTGAAAGTCCGAACTGTATTTAATTTATTAGGGCCGTTAGTAAATCCCTTACATCCTAGCGGACAAATCATGGGTGTTTTTGATTCAAAATTGCTCCGTACTATTGCGGAAGCGTTAAATCAATTAGGTACGGAAGTTGCGATTGTTTTACATGGACGGGAAAGACTGGATGAAGCGGGATTAGGGGATATTACTGACTTAGCAATTTTATCTCAAGGTGATGTTCAACAAGTCACTTTGAACCCCCAAGATGTCGGGTTAACTTCCGCACCCCTCAGCGCTCTCAAAGGAGGAAATATTGAAGAAAATGTTGAAATTCTGCGAAATTTATTACAAGGAAAAGGAACACAACCTCAACAAGATGTGGTGGCTCTAAATACTTCTTTAGCATTACAAGTTGGGGGTGTTGTTCCGATGGGAGATCATCAGAAAGGAATCTGTTTAGCTCAAGAGATTTTACAAAGTGGTGTGGCTTGGTCAAAACTGGAAGAACTGGTTAAATTTCTGCAAGATTAATGTTATAGCATCGTAAGAGATTTGCAGAAAAGTTACCCAATTTTTAAGAGGGTTGGGAGACCCAACCCCTACATTTTTTATAGATTTAACTGGGTTTAGGTATCGGTAAATTTAGGGGAACAGAGGGTTGAACGGGTTTAACTTGAAAGACATCTTTTAACGCTTGTTCTAAAGTGGGTCGCATGACAATTCTATTTTCACTGGCGACAATCACTCGAACTAAGGTTGGTAAACTATTTTCTGTTGCTTCTAAATATAAAGGTTCAACATAAAGTAGGGATTGTTCAATGGGAATCACTAATAAATTACCTTGAATAACCCGTGATCCTTGACGACTCCAGAGGGAAATTTGCTCAGAAATTTCCGGTTCTTGGTTAATTAAAGCTTCCACCTGTTCCGGGCCAAAAATCAAACGTTGTTTGGGGAAACGATATAAGAGTAAATTCCCATAATGTTCGAGATCAGAACGAGCCGCTAACCACGCCACTAAATTATTCCGACTCGCGGGAGTAAACGGAAGCAGAAGCATAAATTCCTCTGATTTTTCCGTCGGTAATCGCATAATCAAGTAATAGGGTTCTATGGGTTGTTGTTTGTCTGCATAAATTTCAACCGGAACTCGCCAAAGGTCTTCTCGATTATAAAAAACAATCGGATCACTCATGTGATAAGTGAGTAAATGTTGAGATTGAGAGCTAAATAAATCAACGGGATAGCGAATATGTTGACGCAGCATAATTGGCATTTCTTCAATCGGATGAAATAAATCAGGAAAAACTATTGTTAGCGTCGATATAATTGGATCTTGAGCTTGATCTAAATAATAAAATTTGATTTTTCCATTATAGGCATCAACAATAACTTTAACCGAATTTCTAATATAATTAAAGTCGGCTCCTTCTGGATCGGAATAGGGGTAAAGATTACTGGTTGTATAAGCATCAATCATCCAATATAAATAATTATGATCAACGGAGGTCGAATTAGAATCAGCAACAACAAGATAGGGATTACTATCATAATGTAGGAAAGGTGCGATCGCTTTCACCCGTTCTAAGATATTTCGCCGAAATAGTAATTTTGTTTTCGGGGTAAAGTTATCAGTAAATAGCATTTGCCAATTTTTTAAATAATAAGCAAATAAAAACCGTTTCCATCCGGTTCCAATGACAATTCCTCCTTCTCCGTCATAGATGTTATAAACATTCTCATTTCCCAAGGGAAAATCGAGTTCTTTGACTTGAGTTGAAGTCATGATTTGAGTATTAGTCAGTAAGCCGTAATAAAGTCGAGGTTTACCAATGGGAATCAGATTTTTAATTCGAGGAGAAACTTCTAAGGTTGTATCTTGATCTAATAGGGGATCAGCACCAATATTTTTAACAAAATATTCAGGAAGACCCCCCTCAGCCACTCGATTAACAGGAGAGAGAGTAAAACCATAACCATGAGTATAAACTAAATGTTCATTAACCCAAGTCTTGGCTTTTTCAGGAACTAATTCATAATTTAATTCCCTAGGAGCGATCAGTACCTGTTGCTTTTGTAAATCTGTGTTGAACTTTCCTAAAAACTTCTCTGGTAAAATAGAATACCGATCATAATCTGCATCGGAAAATTCATAATAGAGGCGAATTTGTTGTAATTGACGATTGGTTTGTAATAAGGGTCGTTTGTCCCAAAGACGAATATTATCAATCGTTAAATTATTATTTTGAATATTGGTATAGGTTAGTTTAGCATTGGGGTCAAATGTTTCCACCTTGATTTGATCTAAATTAAATCCTTGGCGAGTATACTTAATACTCTGCTTAATATAAGGTAATTCTCGTTCTAATTCGTTGGGTAGAACAATTAACTGTTGAACTAAACTGGGTATAATCCCTGCTACTAGAATAACAAGTCCTAAATACCAAGTAAAAATCGCTCTCAGGGAATAGCTATCTGCAAATAATTTATTTCGTAGGGGGTTCCGGTGTTTTTTTAGACGGTTTAATCCTATGTTTTTTAATAAAATCTCAATATAAGGTCTGATTTTTTTAACAGAAAAAACTGCTTGCCAAGTTAGAAAAATAGCAATAAAAACAGCAACAATTGATAATAATAAATAACCCGGTTTTAAGATATTAACATCAGTATAGTCTGCACCAAATACAACTCCCTCGCTGGAGTACAACAATTCATAACGAGCTAACCAATAGCGCATAGCACAACTGAACATTAGAAGCGCTGCTAATCCATGAAGGTGACGTTGCTGGGGTTGGGAAAAACTAGGAAATCGTCCTTGACTGAGACTATTTCCCGAAAGTAAATACATTAAACTACAGGTAATAAAGCTAACCGAAAATAATCCGATCAACCAAAATTCCAGCAGGTGAGCAATGGGGAGACTAAAAATATAAAAGCTAATATCTCGATTTAATAAAGGTTCTATTTGGTCAAAGGAAGTCGGATGAAAATATTGTAAAAAATTTGCCCAATAACTTGACAATAACAAGCTAAACCCAAAGCTAAAAATTAATACAATAAAACTAAAAACTATTAAAGGTTTCCAGAGAATAGCAATAACCAAGCTGAATAAAATAGGTATTTTCCAACTATAAGATTTAAAAAAATTAATCCCTTGCTCAAAAATTTGAGGTTCAAACTGTGCGGGAAGGGTAAAAAATAGAGGGGGACTGGAATCCCAATGCCAATAACTTATAAAAATCTGGCTATAGTGAATAATAATAGAACCCAGTAACAGAGATAAACCTATAACAATCAATAAAAGCGAAGGTAATCCTAATGAAAATCTGGGTAAATTTTGATGAGATAAATCAAAAATATTATCAGGATGTTTATTTTGTAAATGATCAGGTAAATATTGATAGCGTTGGGCTAGAATTAAATTTCCCCCTAACCAAACTGCGGTAATACATAAACCCAATAAAGCTAACCCAATTTCTATTTTTAATCGTTCTTGAAAAACGGACAAATAATTAACTTCTTTAAACCACAATGATTCAGCCAGAAATTTAGCACTGAGATCGAGAATAAATCCTAACCCCAATACGGCTAAACTAATTTTAAAAATCCAATTTTTGGTGATCATGGAACTAAATTGAGCCAGGAGAAAGCCATTAGTTTTATTTTAACCTGTGAATTTAATCCCAAGGATTGATTTACACTTTAGAAACCGATGGACAATCTGCCAGATACCATCGCCAAGGAAAATCCTTTCCTTGAGAAAGTCCAATGCGTGTGGTTTGGATAATAGCACTTGGCTGTTGTTCTAAGCTCTGTTGAAAGGCTGAAGTCCGATGTTCTAACCATAAAGGTTGATCTGGACGTAGAGGCAAACCGTTAAACTGAGTATTAATTTGTAGGAGACGACACAATTTTCCAGGGCCAGAAGCTAAACGAATCCTTTGTTTTGGGGTTAGAGGTTGAGTTTGTTCTAACTGGGCGAGAAGGGAAACTGGAACAGATTCTAACTGTAAAGCCCGAATTAAGACCGCACTAGGAACTCCCTCTAAATCTGTGACCACATTCAAACAACAATACATTCCATAAATCAAATAGACATAACTGACTCCTGCTGGGCCAAACATCACCGCATTCCGAGGAGTCCGACGACGATAGGCATGACAAGCCGGATCATCCGGTGCATAAGCTTCTGTTTCAACAATTAAACCACGAATTTGCTCTCCATCTGGGAGTTGTCGCACCAGTGTACACCCCAATAATTCCGGTGCGACCTGAATTGATGGTACTGCCAACTCAGATGGGTCTACAATCAAAGGCGTTGGCATTGAGTTCATAAACGACAATGGATATAAAATTCGTGTTAGCTGGATTAACGGTATTATTTACCTTTTCTTGCCTGTTCTTCGGAACTAAAAATGGCTTCTATGATACCGATAATTATCACGGTAACGGTTCCGCCCACTAATTGGGGGGTGTGGGGGTCAAGACTATTTGATTAGGGTTTGACCTCTCCCCTAACCCCTCTCCTGCAAGGCGAGGGGAGAAAGAACACACCCCCGACCCCTCTCCTGCAAGGTGATGGGATTAATTGTTACAATTAAGTTTCTATAGTAACCTGTTATCGGTTGATATCATAGGTTTCAATGATATAGGATTCAGGAATAGTTTGAACGGAAGATTGAGAAGATTTAGAATTGAGAATTAAGACAAAAATTAGGGCGATCGCACTAAAAACAATAACCGTTAAAACCGGATCATTAGTGCGAATATGACGCTCTCTTCCACATTTTAAACACACCCAATGATCAGCATCGTGGCGGTTTTGAACCCAACGACAGGTAAAGCCATTGCATTCATTATCTTGCATAATATCTCCTTTTATTTTAACCTAAATTGATTCAAAAAGCCTGTAGGGGCGGGTGTCTCTTTGCTTTGAAAATTACCCCAAATATTGCTAAACCCGCCCAGTTTTTTCGTTAGATTTGATAGTCTGAACGATTGATCATATAGTGGGCATATTGGCGACCATCGTAGATAAATTGATCCGTGATGCAGGTCATGCCAATTTTTTCGAGAATATGACAGGACGGGATATTATTAATATGGGCAAAGGCATCAATACGCGGTTGATTTAAGCCATAAAATCCCAGTTTTAAAGCCATTTTTCCGGCTTCAGTTCCGTATCCTTTGCGCCAATATTCACACCCTAAAAAATAGCCAATTTGCAGATAGGGACTGCGGTTGCTTAAATAGAGTTTAACGGCCCCCATAACATCTTTTGTCTGTTTATTCAACAGAAAATAAGCTCCCCATCCCTGTCGTTCCCAATCTTTTTGAAACGCTAGGGTTTCAAGTTTCGCTTGTGCGTTTGAACGCGCCCCAGTCGTGACATATTTCATGATTTCCTGAGCTTTTAACATCCGTTGAATCTCTGGAAAATAATCGACATGGGGTTTAATCAATTGCATCCGAGGCGTTTCTACAGTTGTCGGTAATTGTAGATTAAATTGACGGTTAGGGAAGGATTGAATATTGTTTGCAGAATTGATGGATAACTCGTAAGATGTCATAATCTATTCCTGAACTCTGTTGTTATCGTGACAGGAAACTCTAGGAATAAAAACTGACACTCATTAACGAATCAATAGCATTATTAAACAGGTTTCATTAAACGGGTTTCTCAACTTTTTAAGGTTAATGACCATTAACGATTTAATAACCAGGATAGCCCTGAACTAAAGTTCGGGCTAAAAGCTAAAGTTATCTAAAGATAACTCAAGATTTGATTCCATTAACCCGTTTTAACGGGTTTTAGCTCTTAGCCTGAAATTTATTTCAAGGCTTTATAGATTTTTGGCCCTTATCGGTTAATGCTCATTAACGAAATAATAGTAATTTTCAAAATCGATAATTTTAGCTTGAATTTTATTGAGGGGTTTGTTATCTTCAAATCAGAGAACTTCAGAAACCGGGTTTCTTAACACAAATATCGGTGTTGAACATAGATCTGGCTAGAAACCCGGTTTCTCGGTTCGTTTCTCGGTTCCCAATATTAAACCAGAGGAGAATTATGGTTATTGCTAATATCCCAGATGATCAAGTCTTTGCAGAAGCGGCACAATATTGGAATCTGCCTCAATTATATGCAGATTTAGCGACCGCAAATGGAAAAGAACTAACATCGGTTCAGAAAAAATACTTGAGAGGATTACTTTTAGGTTATAGTCCTGATGTTATTGCTGAAAAAGTATACTCTTATGCTAATAGCGTTAGAGTAACGTTATCCAAAGACGTTTATTCAGCGATTAAACTACTTTGTAATATTGATCAAAAGTTACAATGGGGTCAGGTAACAACGTTATTAGAAAAATATAGAATCACCTTAACCCTAGAACAAGTTTGGCAAAACCTAGAACAACAGGCGACCCAAACTGATAAAATGTATCCTGTGGCAATATCCTCCCGTCCTCAAGTTCAAGGTTTAGATTGGACAATGGATGAACAACCGGAAACCAAATTTAAAGTTAAATTAGGAGATAAAATTAAATTTGAGATTAATTTAGAGGTATCGGGATATTTAACCTTATTGCAACGGGGAACATCGGGAAAAGTGATTTGTTGTTGTCCCTCTCCCCTAGCAACGGATATCTATTTAATCAACGGTAAAACGATCTTACCCCAACCCCAAACGGGTAAATCAGCTATTCCCATTACGGGAAGTTATGGCACAGATAAATTTTTAGCCCTCATCACTCCCCAACCCTTAACTCTAACTTGGTTAAAACAAGGTTCTGAAAAATTCCTATCCTTAACGGTAGAACATTTATTAGAACTTCAGAATAACCTCAACCCCAGCAACGACTATCAACTGTTTTGTTCTGAATATTTAATTATTGCTTAATTCCCTAACCCAGAGGAACCCTCAAATGGATGAACAACGCTTTAATGACTATTTTAATTTAATCCGAAAACTGCTGACCTGTGAAAACGCAAAGGAATGGGAAACCCTACGAAATCATACCCATTTTGTTGATGAAGCTTTAGTACAAGTTATGCAAATCCTGGCTGAACAAATGGAACAGGAGGGAGAAGCGAATGCAGGTTGGTTGCGACAAATGGCTGAACAAATTGGGGAATTATTAACGCAATATCAACAACTCAACCAACAGGTTATTAACCTCTATCAACAAGGTATATTTACGGAGGGAATAACCGTTGCTGAACAGGTATTAGAATTAGCGTGTTATCTTTGGGGAACAAACCATCCCAATGTTGCCGCCAGTTGCAATAACTTAGCATTACTCTACGAAAGTCAAGGACGCTACAAAGAAGCCGAACCCTTGTATAAAGAAGCCGTAGCTATTGACCGCCAAGCATTACCCGCCAACCATCCCAACTTAGCCAGAGACTTGAGTAACTTAGCAGAACTCTACAGAAGTCAAGGATGCTACAAAGAAGCCGAACCCTTGCATTTAGAAGCCGTAGCCATCGCTCGCCAAGCGTTACCCGCTAACCATCCCAACTTAGCCGCCCACGTCAATAACTTAGCAACCCTCTACAGAAGTCAAGGACGCTACAGGGAAGCTGAACCCTTATATTTAGAAGCCCTTGCCATCAACCGTCAAGCCTTATCTCCCAACCATCCTTCTTTAGCCACCGACCTCAATAACTTAGCAACCCTCTATAGAAGTCAAGGACGCTACAGTGAAGCAGAACCTTTGTATTTAGAAGCGGTAGTCATCAAGCGCCAAGCTTTACCCCCCAACCATCCTGACTTAGCCACCAGTTGTAATAACTTAGCAAACCTCTACAGAAGTCAAGGACGCTACAGTGAAGCGGAAGCTTTGTATTTAGAAGCGGTAGCCATCGATCGCCAAGCTTTACCTCCCAACCATCCCGACTTAGCCACCCACCTGAATAACTTAGCAGATTTCTACAGAAGTCAAGGACGCTACTCAGAAGCCGAACCCTTGTTGTTAGAAGCGGTAGCCATCGACCGCGAAGCTTTACCCCCCAACCATCCCGACTTCGCTGCCCACCTTAATAAGTTAGCTCTATTCTACAAGAGTCAAGGACGCTACAGTGAAGCGGAACCGTTGTATTTAGAAGCGGTAGCTATCGACCGCCAAGCCTTATCTCCCAACCATCCCGACTTAGCCAACCACCTCAGTAACTTAGCAGGACTCTACGAAAGTCAAGGACGCTACAGTGAAGCCGAACCCTTATATTTAGAAGCCGTAGCCATCGCTCGTCAAGCTTTACCCCCCAACCATCCTGACTTAGCCGCCCACCTAAGTAACTTAGCAGAACTCTACAAAAGTCAAGGACGCCACAGTGAAGCCGAACCCTTATATTTAGAAGCTGTAGCCATCATCCGTCAAGCCTTACCCTCCAACCATCCCGACTTAGCCACCCACCTCAATAACTTAGCAGGACTCTACAAAAGTCAAGGACGCTACAGTGAAGCGGAACCCTTTTATAAAGAAGCTCTTGCCATTGATCGCCAAGCTTTACCCTCCAACCATCCCCACCTAGCCAAAGCTCTCAGCAACCTCGCCGGACTTTACTCTAGTCAAGGACGCTACACGGAGGCGGAACCCTTATATCAAGAAGCGGTAGCCATCGATCGCCAAGCTTTACCTCCCAACCATCCCGACTTAGCCACCCACCTCAATAACTTAGCTCTATTCTACAAAAGTCAAGGACGCGACAGAGAAGCCGAACCCTTGTTCTTAGAAGTGGTAGCTATCGACTGCCAATCTTTACCCCCCAACCATCCTGACTTAGCCACCCACCTCAATAACTTAGCTCTACTCTACGAGAGCCAAGGACGCGACAGAGAAGCGGAACCCTTATATTTAGAAGCTCTTGCCATCATCCGTCAAGCTTTACCCCCCAACCATCCTGACTTAGCCGCCAGTTATAATAACTTAGCAAACCTCTACAGAAGTCAAGGACGTTACAGTGAAGCCGAACCTTTGTTCTTAGAAGCGGTAGCTATCGGTCGCCAAGCTTTACCTACCAACCATCCCGACATAGCCGCCTACCTGAATAACTTAGCAACCCTCTACAGAAGTCAAGGACGCTACTCAGAAGCGGAACCCTTATATTTAGAAGCCCTTGCCATCAACCGCCAAACTTTATTCCCCAACCATCCCCATGTAGCTTTCAGCCTCACTAACTTAGCTCTACTTTTAGTCACGACTGAGCGTTTTGGGGGTGCATTTCTCTTAATGCAAAAAGCCCTGAAAATAGAAGATTACAACATTCGGCAAATGTTTGGGTCGGGTTCAGAACGCGATCGCCTCAACTACCTAAAAACTATTCGACACAATTTTGAAAAATTCCTCTCCCTGGTCTGGCAATATTTCCCCCAACAGCCACAAGCAATACAAGCCGCCTTTGACTTAGTGTTGCGGCGCAAGTGCTTGACGGCTTCCGCCCAAGCTGCCCAAAACCTCGCCCTCGCCAGTGGTCGTTATCCCCATCTGTTACCCCAGGTGCAACAGTTACGGAAGATCACCGATAAAATTATTGCTCTCACCATCTCCCTAGCCAGTCAGTTTGAGCAGCGAGACGATATCCTTGAGCAGATCGGGACATTGCAAAAACAAGCCGATGAAATTAACCGACTGCTGGCCCGTGAAATTCCTGAAGTGCAACTGCAAAACGCCCTCCCCGACCGTCAAGCGGTGGCGTTGGAACTTCCCCTCGCTAGTACCCTGTTAGAGTTTGTGCATTTTGATGTATTTGACTTCACCGCCCCTCAACAGGAACAATGGAAACCCGCCCGTTATCTGGCGTTTATTCTCCCGGCCCAACAACCGGATCAAGTGGCGATGGTTGATCTAGGGGATGCTGAGGAAATTGATCGGTTAATTCGTCTATTTCGGGCGGGGGTTTCCCTTCCTCCTGATAATTTCTCCCCTCCTCAAGAAAATGCGATCGGCCGTTTAGACTTCGGGGATGAGGAGGAGGTTGTTGTGCGGTCTTCTTCCTCTTTCGTTAGTCATGGTCAAGGGTTGCGGCGGCTGTTGTTGGATCGGGTGTTTCAGGTGTTGGATGACCTCTCCCCCAGCCCCTCTCCTGCGAGGCGAGGGGAGTTTGACCTCTCCCCTGACCCCTCTCCTGCAAGGCGAGGGGAGAAAGATGTCACCCCCATTCCCTCGCAGGGAAGGGGGGCAGGGGGGGTTAGGTCACTCATCATCGCCCCCGACAGCAACTTAAACCTGCTCCCCTTTCAACTGTTAACCCAAGAAAACGGACGGTTATTAATAGAAGATTACAGCATCAGTTATTTAAGTGTGGGGCGAGAAATCTTGCGGAAAACGATTGTTTCCCATGCCACCCCATCCGATCCCTTAATTATGGCTGATCCGAATTTTGATTATCCCCAACCGTTTCCCGAAGTTGAGGATAACATTGTTGAAAATACGTCTCAAAACTGTAATATTGAACTCAACACAAACGAACCCGAAACCCTGCTGCAAACCTTATCGCATTTTAAACGAGCATTAGGAACCCGTTTCTTAGGAGAAACCGTTGCTAAACTTCTGAAGGTCAAACCCTATTTAGAAAATGAAGCCCGCGAGTCTTATCTGCATCGCCCTCACTCCCCTAAAATTCTGTTATTTGCTACTCATGGGTTATTTGTTGGGCAGAAACAACAGCAAAATTATCAGAATTTAATACAAGATTTGCTGACTTGTCCTCAAGGGGAAGAAAATAATCTGTTAAACGCCCATAAGGATTTATGGAATAAAGAGTTATTAGGGTTAATGCAACTCTATGCAGATTTATACAAATTAAATGATCGGCAAAATACCGCGAATTTCTTAAATTCTTGTGCTAATTTCATCGAAGCTGAAATCAAACCTTCCTCTGAAGCTCTTTCTTCTAATGTTGAAGATCCGATGTTAAGATCGGTATTAGCCTTAACAGGAACTAACACGGTTTTACGCGGTCAATCCTTACCGGAAGAATACGGAAAAGGATTAGTTTTTGCCCTAGATGTGGCAGCATTGGATTTATGGGCAACGGAAATTAGTATTTTATCGGCTTGTCAAACAGGCTTAGGAGATTTAGCATCAGGAGAGGGTGTATTTGGGTTGCGTCGGGCATTTGCGATCGCAGGTTCAAAAACATTACTTATGAGTTTATGGTCAGTTCCCGATAAAGCAACAGCGTTGTTAATGAAGTTATTTTTTGATAAAATAGATACAGGTTGGGGCCGTTTGCAAGCGTTAGAATTTGCCCAAGATTATATTAAAAATGCGACCATTTCTAAATTACAAACCACCGAACTCGGTCAAACCGTTCTCAAAGAATTATACCCCAAAAACAACTATCCCGAACCCAATTATCAACCGTTAAATCATCCTTATTTTTGGGGTGCATGGGTGTGTCAAGGGGAAACAGAACCCGTAGCTAGTCCGTTAATTAATTAGAATGATAGCAGGTCTCAATGAATTGTATCTTGGCTACCAATCATGACAGGGCCAAGGCTAATCAATTTCCCCAGGAGCCCTTACCCCTAGCCCATCGCCTAAAACCCTCTTCCTGTAAGCAACTGAACCATTAGACTAGCTTTCTGGACACTTTATATGGCACACTTATTGACTAAGATTAAATCTGGCAGTAAAAATCCAGTGGCTAGGATATCTCCCGCAGCCCTGCGAAGGATCTGAACATGAAGGATCTGAACATAAGGTGTGTGTAGTGAACGAGGACGAAAAAATTGTTGAGGTCAATGAAAGGTGTTGTGCGATCTTCGGGGCGAGTGAGTCGCTGGTGGCTTGCCAATAGCCAATTACCCCTCAAACTCAATCTGCTCGGTACATTAGTCCGCAGGGATTTAGAGGCACGATACAAAGGTTCAATTCTCGGCAACCTCTGGCCTCTGTTAAATCAGTTGTCCCAATTGCTGATTTATACCTACGTTTTTTCGATTGTTCTGAAAGTTAAACTGGATCTTGAAGGCTTACCCGATAATGAATTAGCTTTTGGTCTGTGGCTATTTGCCGGGTTAATTCCCTGGTTTGCCTTTACAAACGGGTTAATTCAAGCCGCGAGTTCAGTGGTAGGACAGGCAAATTTAGTTAAAAAGGTGGTTTTTCCCCTGGGTCTATTGCCCCTTGTTCCCATTTTTTCAGCATTTATTGAAAGTTCCTTTGGCTTAGTGGCTTTAATTGGGTTAACCGCATTGTCCGCTCAAGTCCTGCACAGCACCATCTGGTTACTGCCCTTAGTCTGGATACCCCAAGTTTTATTAACAGCAGGGTTAGGTTACTTAACAGCCGGACTGACTGTATTTTTACGCGATATTCCCCAAAGTTTAGGCGTGATTCTGAATCTTTGGTTTTATGTCACACCGATTTTATATCCTGTTACTAAAGTTCCTGAATCCTGGCAATTTTGGATTGTCTGGTGCAATCCAATTACGGGAATTTCAGAATCCTATCGAGATTTAATTTTAGTCGGGGAAATGAGACATTGGGGAGAATTAGCCGTGTCCTCAATATTTGCCCTGATTATGTTTTATGGAGGCTTATGGGTTTATAGGCGGTTGCGTCCAGCCTTTGCGGACGTTTTGTAACGGTGACAGTTCCTCACATAACTCACACACAAACTGATCACTGATAAACCGGGAAATCAACATCGAATGACCGAAATTGCTATATCTGTTAATCATGTCTCTAAATGCTTCAAACGTTATCGCCATCCGGTAGATCGATTGAAGGAAATTTTTGTGCCGGGAAAAAGTCTAGCGCATAATTTTTGGGCATTGCAAGATATTAATTTGCACGTTTGGAAAGGCCAAACTTTAGGCGTTGTTGGGCGCAATGGGTCAGGAAAAAGCACCTTATTACAAATTATTGTCGGAACTTTAACCCCAACTCAAGGAAATGTGGAAGTTAATGGCCGAGTTTCGGCTTTGTTAGAATTAGGGAGTGGGTTTAATCCCGATTTTACCGGGCGACAAAATGTTTTTTTTAATGGTCAATTATTGGGATTAAAAACCCAGGAAATAGAAGCTAAATTTGATGATATTGTTGGCTTTGCCGATATTGGAGATTTTATTGATCAACCCGTCAAAACCTATTCCAGTGGGATGTATATCCGTTTAGGATTTGCGGTAGCAACCAGTGTTGATCCTGATATTTTAATCGTTGATGAAGCGTTATCAGTGGGCGATGAAGCCTTTCAACGCAAATGTTTTAGTCGAATTCATGAAATTAAAGATCGGGGGGGAACTATTTTATTTGTTTCCCATTCAGCCCCTTCAATTATTCAACTCTGTGACTCGGCTGTGTTAATGGATCGGGGAGAATTATTACTTGAACATACGCCCAAAATGATCATTTCTAAATATCAAAAAATGATCTATGCGGATGCGGATCAAATGGCAATGATTCGAGAGGAAATTCAAGAGTTAGGTCATCAACCTTCCCAACCTGCGGAAACCCTCTCAGAACCTGCTAAACAGAATAACTTCCATCCTGAAAACCCCGCCTCGCCTTCTGTTTCTGCTTCTGTTTCTGCTTCTGTTTCTGCTTCTGTTTCTGCTTCTGCTTGGGAATCTAAAAATGGACATTATAAAGATTATTTTGATCCGAAATTAGTTCCTGATCATCCGATTAAATATCCCTCTCGTGGGGCAGAAATTTTAGACCCCCATATCACCACCTTAGCGGGTGAAACCGTTAATCATTTAGTGGCTCGCAATAGTTATATTTATACCTACTCCGTGAAATTTGATAAACTGGCTGCTCATGTTCGCTTTGGAATGTTAATTAAAACCGTCAGTGGGTTTGAATTAGCGGGGGCATCCTTTTTAGCCACCTCTCAATCGATTAAACAGATTGAAGCGGGTACTGTTATTGTCATCAAATTTAAGTTTGAATGTCAATTATCACCGGATGTTTATTTCCTCAATGCAGGTGTTTCTGGTATTGTAGAGGGGGAATTTACTTATTTAGATCGCTGTATTGATGTGGGGATGTTTCGAGTTCAACCCTATGAAGATTCTTGTAGTACCGGAGTGGTGGATTTGTTGATTGAACCCAGTTTAAAGATCAAGTCCGGCCAAGTCAAGCACCGAATCTGAACTAGAACGTCTTTAGAAATTGTTGTTCATTGTTATTAAAAAGCTGAAATAAAAACCCAAAAACATGATGAATACAACTAGCAAACCCTCTCCGATTCTCATCATTGCCGGAATGCACCGTTCGGGAACCTCGTTAACAGCTTCCCTACTGCAAAATCTAGGGGTTAATATTGGTAAACAGTTAGTGGGTGCTGACTATGGCAATATTAAAGGCCATTTTGAAAATATTAACTTTGTAGACTTTCATAAATCTATTTTTAAGAGCCATAATATTGATGAACTGGGGTGTATATTTCCAGAGGAAATCTCTCTCACAGAGGCGGATGTAGAAACAGCTAAACAATTAATTGAAATCAATCAAGAGTCCGATTCACCTTGGGGATGGAAAGATCCAAGAACCACTTTATTTTTAGACTTTTGGCATCAATTATTACCCCAAGCTCATTTTATTTTTGTCTATCGTTCTCCTTGGGAAGTAATTGATTCTTTGTATCGTCGAGCAACGGATGTGACCTTACTGGATCATCCTGAACTTGCCATGCAAATGTGGAACCGTTATAACCGTAAAGTTTTAGATTTTTATCAAAAATATCCCGATCATTGCCTTTTAGCGAATGTTTACACGATTGGTAATCAAACAGCAGATTTTATTCAAAAAATTAATCATAAATTCAAACTCAATTTACCCTGTGAATTCTCTAATCAATTTGAACCTTCTTTATTAGTTAATCGCATTCTTGCTACTCCAAAACCCCTGTTTATTAAAGCCCATTTTCCTGAAGCAATCGAACTCTATCAAAACTTAGAAGCAACTGCTTATCCCTTAAGTAGCCATTTAACAGCATCGGAATTAGAGAGTTTAAATCAACCTTTATCCGCCGATTGGATGTTTGAAGATTGGGCAAAACTTCGCAAGTTAGAAAAATCTCAATCTGCGTTAGTAAAAGATTTAGATATTTTGCTCAAAGATCGAGATATTTTACAAACGGATATTGAACAATGGCAAGAACGCTTTCAAGATGCTGTTGAACGTTTAATTAAAACCGAAAATCTACTCGGTCAAACTCAGTTAAAACTTAATGGCACAGAATCCCAAGCCCAAGAAGCGATCGCTAAATTAATTTCTACCGAAGAGGAATTAGGCAAAACTCAAGGAGAATTAGAAGGGTTTAAAGCACAATTCCAAAAAGCAGTAGATAAACTTGTTGCTACAGAGAAAGAACTCGGTCAAACCCAAGGACAATTACAAGCTGTCGATGCGAAATATCAAGAAGTATTAGCGCGCTGTATTCAAACAGAAACGGAACTCGGACATACCCAATTTCAACTCCAAGAATTAAGCATTCAACATCAAGACTTAAGCATTCAATATCAAGACGGACTCACAAAACTTTTAGCCTTAGAAGAAGAACTCGGTAAAACTCAACTAAAATTATTAGGTGCAGAATCCAAATTTCAACAAGCTTTAAATAAAATCTTTAGCTTAGAAGAAGAACTCGGCAAAGCTCAACAAGAAGTAGTCGCCATGAAGTCTTCCAAATTTTGGAAACTGCGCGATAAATGGTTGGGAGTTAAACGGATTTTACGACCCTATCGTCGGCGGTTAATCTATGCAATAGATTTTCCCCTCAATTGGGAATTAACCGGATTTACTGAAAAGTTTTTGAATATTTCGGGTTGGTGTTTTTCTACTGGAAATCGACCTCCCAAAGCAGTTAGAGCTAGAATAGGCACTAATATTTTTAAAGGAGAATATGGGATTGAACGTGAAGACGTTGCCGAGATTCAACCCACCTATTCTCAAGCAAAATCATCAGGATTTTATATTCAAATTCGTGTTCCTCAAGGCAATTCCTTAGTAGAATTAGAAACCCAAGAAAGGAACGGAAAATGGAAAGTATTTGCCTCTTATCCCTTAACCGTTTCTACCTTGGGAGCCTCTTTTGATGTGCCTGTTCAGTGGGAACAACGACAAGGACAAATTCTCTTTGCTGGCTGGTGTTGTCATCCCAACCATCGCATTACTCAACTTAAATTAATCTGCGGAAATCAGTGGGTTATTTGTGCTTATGGGTTACGTCGTGCCGATGTCGGACAAGTTTTTCCGAGTTGGGTAGGAAGCGCGGAAAGTGGATTTGAAGCGTTAATTGATTTACCGTCAGGAAATTGGAAAATTAGTTTAGAAGCGCACTTAGAAACCGGAGAAATCTTGATTTATAATTGTCCTCAAACTTTACAAGTTTCTCGCTATGGACTATTAGAAAAAAGTACAGTAAAAGCCAAACAAATCTCTCGCTATACCCTAGCTATTCAAAAACGAATTGCAGAACGAAAACAACGTTTAGGTCGTCTGCTGCCGATGCCTTGGGAAATTCCGGCAATTATTCGACAAATGCGCCAAATGTATCGGCAAACAAATGCCCCTCTCGGTGATATTTTGCCGCCCCAAGGATTTGAATTGCCTCAATCTGTTGACCCCTATAATGCTTGGCTAGAAGCCAATCAATGGACAGAACGAAGTTTAAACTATTTGACAACTCGACTAGCCGCTTATTCTTCAGAAACTTTGCCTAAAATTTCAGTGGTGATGCCTGTTTATAACCCCCCTCTTGAATTTTTAGAAAAAGCCATTCAAAGTGTGATTAATCAAGTTTATTCTAATTGGGAATTATGTATTGCTGATGATTGCAGTCCCGATGCTCAAGTTGCAGAATTTTTAAATAAAATTGCCGAAAAAGATTCTCGAATTAAATTTCTTTTCCGCACAGAAAATGGCAATATTAGTGCAGCAACCAATAGTGCGGCGAGTCAAGCCACCGGAGAATTTATTGCATTTTTAGATAATGATGATGAATTGACCCCCGATGCTTTAGGGGAAATGGCATTATATTTAACCCAATATCCTGAAACCGATTTCCTCTATTCCGATGATGACAAAATTGATCCAGAAGGTAAACGATTTGCTCCTCAATTTAAGCCAGATTGGTCGCCTCAACTCTTATTATCCTATATGTATATGGGGCATTTGTTAGTGGTTCGTCGGTCAATTTTTGAGCAATTGGGAGGATTTAGAATCGGATTTGAAGGCTCACAAGATTATGATTTTGCCTTAAGAGCAACGGAAGTTTCTCGCCATATTGGTCATCTACCTTTAGTATTATATCACTGGCGCACAGCCCCCGGTTCAACGGCCGTTTCTGGAGCCGCAAAACCTGCAAGTTTTGATGCAGGTAAACACGCAATTCAAGAAGCCTTAACCCGTCGTCAAAGTTTAGGAAAAGTGTATCAACCCAATTGGGCGAGTGAACTGAATTTAGGAATTTTTGCCCATCAATTCCCCGACCAGGGGCCCTCCGTTACAATTATTATTCCCACTAAAAATCAGCTTAAATTACTGCAAGCTTGTGTGGAATCGATTCAAAAAACAACTTATCAAAATTATCAAGTTTTGATTATTGACAATGAAAGCGATGACCCCAAAACCTTAGAATATTTAAACAAAATTAATAGCGAAAAAATAGCAATTTTGCAAATAGCAAATAACGGAAAATTTAACTTTGCTGCAATTAATAATCGGGCTGTTGAACAGGTGAATAGCGATTATGTATTATTCCTGAATAACGATACTGAAGTGATCAATTCCCATTGGTTAAGTCAGATGATCGGTTATGCTCAAATGCAGGGCGTTGGAGCAGTGGGAGCGCGATTAATTTACCCCGATGATCGCATTCAACACGCCGGAATACTGCATGGACTTCATCATGGTTTAGCGGGTCATGCTTTTAAATTATCCCATCGTCAAGATTTTGGTTATTTAGCCTATTCTAAAGTCGTCAGGAATTATTCAGCCGTCACCGCCGCTTGTTTATTAACTCCCCGTCAATTGTTCTTAGATTTAGGTGGATTTAATCAAACAGATTTTGCTGTTGCTTATAATGATGTTGATTATGGTTATCGGTTATTTGAACAAGGTTATCAATCCGTTTATTGCCCAGAAGCAGAATTAATTCATCGGGAAGGAACCAGTCGCGGCTATAAAGATGACCCGAAAGAAGTGGCAAAATTCCGTCGTCAATATGCCAATAAAATTGATCCCTTTTATAACCCAAATTTATCCTTAGCGAATGAATGGTTCCAAATCCAACCTCGGCGATATCAATTAAAATCAACAGCTAATTTTCAACCTATTCCTAAAGTTTTAATGTGCACTAATGCCTTAGAATATACTGGCGCACCCTTACATCAATTTGAAATTGCAGTTAAGTTAGCCTCGGAAGGAAAAATAGAACCTGTTATTTTCTGTGTGGATGATGGGCCCTTACGCTATGCTTATGAACAGCAGGGAATTCGGGTGATTGTTCGGGAACATCCCTTAGCTAATCTTTATCAACGAGAAACCTACGATATAGCGATTCAAGCATTAGGAGAAGAACTAGAATTAGAACAATTTGATATTGTTTATGCTAACACCTTAGAGAACTTTTTTATGGTAGATTGTGCCCAACAAAAGGCAGTTCCTTGTGTTTGGAATGTCCATGAAAGTGAACCTTGGCAAACCTATTTTGATGGCTTGGGTTCAGAAATTGCAGCGAGAGCTTTAGAGTGTTTTCAGTTTCCCTATCGGGTGATTTTTGTTGCGGATGCAACTCGGAATCTTTATCAACCCTTAAATAGTAATCACAATTTTACGGTGATTCATAATGGTTTAGATATTCAACGGTTATTTCAAGCCTCAGAACAATTCACCAAAACTGAAGCCAGAAATACGTTAAATATAGGAGAAGATGAAATCGTTATTCTGTTATTGGGAACCGTTTGTGAACGCAAAGGACAAAAGGATTTAGTCAAGGCTTTGCCCTTATTATCCTCTCAATATCATCACAAAATTCGCTGTTTTATTGTAGGCGATCGCCCCAGTATTTATAGCACTGAATTAGCTCAATTAGTCAACCAACTTCCTGAACCCTTAAAACAACGATTAACAGTGGTTTCTGAAACGCCAGAAACAGCGCAATATTTCCGGGCTGCGGATATTTTTGTTTGTACATCTCGGATTGAAAGTTATCCCAGAGTCATCATGGAAGCAATGGGATATAATCTCCCCATTATCACTACTCCAGTCTTTGGAATTCCTGAACAAGTTCGCCCCGAAATTAACGGTTTATTCTACACACCTCATCAGCCAGAAGAATTAGCAAAATCTTTGACTTTACTCCTAGAAGATCAGGAATTAAGACAACAATTCGCTGAAAATTCTCAATATGTTTTAGAGTCTCTTAACACCTTTGAGGAAATGACTCAAAGCTATTTAGAAATATTCCAAGAATCTTATTTTATTAATCCTTATCCCGATCAGACTGTTTCTCCAAATCTTCAACCCCTCGAACCCTTAGATTTACCCATTGAAGAATCCACTCCTGAAGTTTTTTATGAGATTGAATCTGTTCCTGAATTAGAAGAAAATATCCCTGAAATTGAAGTTGATATCCCTGAAATTGAATCAAATATTCCTGAAATTGAAGTTGATATCCCTGAAATTGAATCAAATATTCCTGAAGTTGAAGCTGAAATTGAATCAAATATTCCCGAATCTCAACCTCCCGAAGCTCAAGCTAAAAATTATTGGGAAACTAACCCAACCGCCGCCGCCAGTCAGTGGGTTTCTAATCCCATTGTTGCTGATACAATTCATCAACGAATGTCTGGAGGTCAAACTAAGAAATATTGGTTACGGTGGTTAATTGGAGATTATTTTGCAGGTCAAACTTTTAATAATCTAATTTCCTTGGGATGTGGAATTGGCAATCATGAAATTTTAATGGCAGAATTAGAATTTGTCCAACAGATTGATGCTTTTGATTTTTCGGAAGCATCCTTAGAAATTGCCCGACGAGATGCAATAGAAGCCGGAGTCCAAGTTAACTTTTATCAGGATGATTTTAATACGTTTACCCTAAATCCAGACATTAAATATGATGTAGCATTTTGTTCAGGCTCTTTGCATCATGTTCGAGAATTGGAACGATTTTTAGAAATTGTGCATAAGGCATTACATCCGCAAGGCTATTTCATTATTAATGAATATGTTGGAGCTAATTATTGCATCTACGATAAACACCAGATGGAAATTATTAATCGTCTGTATAAATGTTTTCATAAATTAATCCGATCAGGGGTTATGGAGAAAAAATTTATTAATCCCAGCATCCATCAAGTGTTTGCCTCTGACCCTTCAGAAGCGGTTCGTTCTCAACTGATTTTACCCTTCATTCAATATTATTTTGATATTGAACTATTTAATCCCTTTGGAGGAGGAATTCTCCATCCCATGTATCCCTTATTAGATCACAATCAATTTTTGCCTGGTGATCCCAAAGGGGAAACAATTATTAAACTTTTGCTAGAATTTGAACAAATTTTAATGGAAATTCCAGGAGGGTTAGAATCTGATTTCTGTTTGTGTGTGTTGCGTCCAAAACGATTTTAATAGGCGGGGTATTGGCTGTTTGTTAATCAAAAAACACAGCCAAAATCCTCAACATAAACGGGATTATAGTGAGGATTAAAAACCCGGTTTCTTAAAGAAACCGGGTTTTTGGGGTGTACCTGATTCTAAAATATACCGTTATATTTTTTTGATGATGGTAATTATTTCATTTGTATTATCAAAAATTTTCTCTAAATAAAAAGGAAAATTTAACTTGTGTTTTAACGTAATTAAAAAATCAATAAAATCTTGATTTCTCCAGACATGAAAATGGATACTGAAATCTCGTTTCATTAATTGTTTAACCATCCATTGCGCTTTATTTTCATCTTTTTCTTTTTCCACTAATTTAACCCATTCTTCATAGTGCTGTTGTCTTGACCACTCTGGCCCCTGTTCATAGTCTTTTAATAAATGTGCAACAGAGGTTACAGGACGATCTCGATCAAAACAGTGACGTTTTTCAGGAACAGCTAAGTAGAGAATGCCGTCTTTTCTAATAACTCTTAATAGGTTTTCAAGGGTTTGAATCGGGTTTTGACAGTGTTCAATAAAGTGATTAGCAATCACAAAATCCTGGGTTTCGTCTTCAAGAGTTCCTAAAACTTCACCGTTATCGATAATATCAACGGGGACTAAATTAAAGGATGCTAATTCAGGATAATGTTTTCTTAAATCAGGAACACTCATGCGATCAACGTATTTTACACAGGTTGATGAGGAAACTTCCAGAGGGTGATTTAAGGCACCGACTTCAATCCCATTTCCCTGTATATATCTGTAGGCAAAGAAACGACGAAAAGTATAAAGCCGGGAAAGTGTTTCATCAGAAGCAGTAATAGTCATAGTTTGGTATTATTAGGGGGGTTTATTTTCTTTGAACTTTAAGTCTGGTGATAATGAATTAGGTAAACTTATTAGAGTATAATCTTAACTTGAGTTGAAGGTTGACTCAATTTTGTTTAATTCCTTCCCTCGAATTTCTCTGGATTTGGGTAGTAGGAAAATTGAACAAATTGGGGAAGCTAACCCTGAAAATTCGACTCTTAATCTGGAGGAGTATTACCTTTGATTCAAACAAGGATAATGGATTCAGAACGAATCAGACCACCCCAGTTTATCATTCTTGGGGTACAAAAGGGGGGAACCAATTCCCTGTATCATTACCTGTGCCAACACCCTCAAATTGTAGCAGCAACTCAAAAGGAAATCCACTTTTTTACGTTAAATTATGATCAAGGATTGGACTGGTATCAATCCCAATTTTCGACGGAGGCAGATGGAAGACAAATCCTGACGGGTGAGGGTTCTCCCTATTATCTATTTCATCCGTTAGTACCCCAACGACTTTATGAGTCTTTTCCTCAAACCCGGTTAATTGTATTATTGAGAAATCCTGTAGATCGAGCGATTTCCCATTACTATTGGGAGGTAAAGTTGGGGTATGAATCGTTATCTTTAGAAGCAGCCATCGCCCAAGAATCTGAACGACTGCAAGGAGAAGCTGAAAAAATTTGTGCGGAGGGTAATTATTTTAGTTTTAATCATCAACATTATTCCTATCTTTCACGGGGAATTTATGCGGCTCAACTGCAAAGATGGATGAAGTTCTTCCCCAAAGAACAATTCTTGATTCTCAAGAGTGAAGATTTATATTTGGATTCCGAGAAAGTCGTGAATCAAGTGTTTAATTTTTTAGGAGTTCCAAATTATCAATTATCAACTTACGAAAAATATAATGCCAATACTTATCCCAATATAAACCCCATTATCCGTCAGCAATTAGAAGCGTATTTTCAGCCCTTTAACCAAGAATTAACCCAATTTTTGGATCAAGATTGGAGTTGGGGAATGCCTGAAAACTCCTCTAATTTCCCTCATTTATTGTCAGATTTCCCGGAAAATAAAAGTTCTCAATCCACCTTAACCACTGTTGAATTTATGAAAAAAGTTGATTATGAATCCGCCTGGGATAACTATGCTAAAAATTGGCAAAGTACAAGCTCAGAACAAGTTTATGTAGGAGATGAATGGATTGGAGTTGCTGCGGGTGCGGCGAGTTCCTTAGCCGAATATGAATCTTTAATTGAACAACAATTTATTGCTCCTTATATTCAGAGCCATCATCAGGTTTTAGAAATAGGTGTTGGTGGAGGGAGAACTGCCGCTTTACTGTTGAATTATTGCGATCGCTTAGTCTGTGCAGATATCTCTAATGAACTGCTGAATGCAACTCATAAACGCCTCGGAGATGAACGAGTCCGGTATGTTAAATTAGATGGTCTAACTCTCAATGGAATTGTTCCTCAATCCTTAGATGTTTGTTTTTGTTATGACACGCTAGTACATATTGAACCGCGAGATATTTTTAACTATTTAACTCGAATTCCCGCTTTATTAAAAGGCGATCGCTTGTGTATTTTTCACCATACTAACCTCTTAAGCGAATTGGGTTGGAAAAAATTCTTGCAAGATTGGGATAAAAATTTATTAGGGAACCGACATGGAACCGCTTTTTCCTTAATGACCGATGCTATTATGGAGAAATTTTTGACCCATCTTAACTATGAAATTCTCCGAAAAGATACTAAATCTGTGCCGAGAGATTGTGTGTGGATTTGTAGAGCACCTGAAATAATCTAAATCATTGTAGAGACGTGCCATGGCGCATCTCTAGCACTTATCAGTTTAAGAGTTAAAATTCCCTGTTCCCTGTTCCCTGTTCCCTGTTCCCTGTTCCTATGAAAGCATTGTTTTTACATCCTAACTTTCCCGCCCAATACCGCCATATTATTACAACTTTGGGTGCAGATCCCAATAATCGAGTTGTATTTGGGACAAAAAATGAGCGTCCAGAATGGAGTATTCCCGGAGTAGAAAAAGCCGTATTTAGTCCCAGTCGAGAAGCCAGTGCTGAAACCCATCAATATGTTCGGGTTTTAGAAAGTGCAGTCTTACATGGACAAGCGGTATTTAGAATGGCAGAACAACTCAAAGCCAAAGGATTTGTCCCCGATGTAATCTGTGGTCATTCCGGTTGGGGCCCCACTTTATTTGCCAAAGAAGCCTTTCCTAATACCCCGTTATTATGTTATTTCGAGTGGTTTTATCATGCAGAAGGTTCAGATGCCGACTTTGATCCGGCTGACCCTCTTAGTGTTGATGATAAAGCCCGAATTCGAGTTAAAAATACCCCGATTTTAATTGATTTATATTCGTGTGATTGGGGAGTTTCACCGACCCATTGGCAACAGTCCCAATTTCCCCCAGAACTTCGTCAAAAAATCTCTGTCATTCACGATGGAGTTGATACCAGCTATTTTAAACCCAATCCAGGAGCTAAACTGGTTTTACCGGATTTGGATTTATCGGGTGTAGAGGAACTGGTTACTTATGTCGGACGGGGAATGGAACCCTATCGGGGATTTCCCGAATTTATTGAAGCAGTGGCTTATATCCAAGAACGTAGACCCAAATGCCATGTTGTGGTTGTGGGATCAGAACGAGTTTGTTATGGTAAACCTTTACCCAACGGCATCAGTTATAAAGACTATATGCTCAAGAAAATCCCCTTGGATCTTTCTCGGATTCATTTCGTGGGGCCACTTGCCTATGGCCAATATCTGCAAGTGATTCAAGCTTCAGATGTCCATATTTATTTAACACGGCCGTTTGTCCTGTCCTGGTCAATGATTGAATCCCTGTCAACAGGTTGTCTAGTCATTGGTTCAGATACGGCTCCGGTGCGAGAAGTGATTCAAGATGGAGTCAATGGCTTATTGGTTGATTTCTTCTCTCCTAAACAGATTGCTGATCGAGTTGATGAAGTTCTGGATCATCCGAATCGTATGGCTCAATTGCGAGTCAAAGCTCGTGAAACCGCCTTAGAACGTTATGATTTGAGCAAACTCTTATCAAAACATCTGCAATTGATTACAGAAGTGGCAAATCGTTCTTTTCCCGCAACCGTTGGCCGAATTGAACCGGGAATGGTTTTGCGATAGAAAGGGAACTTAACTTAATGTTATTTCTGTTTATCCCTAATGGGTAACTTCTGATCAGTCGATGATCAAGGGTTAATAGGAACCTTTTTGTCTGGGAACCCGTCTGACAGGGTGAAGGAACTTAAAATAAAGTGCCTTTTCTGACTTCAGAGTGATGGCTTCAAGACAAAGTGAGGATGAGAATTTTCAATATAGAATTGATCATAAACTCTAGCAGTCGAAACGGCCATATCTATCTAGTAGACAAGAGTGATGATAAAGGACTAGACTTGCTGGAGACAAAAAGGTTAAACTACTGCCGAACAAGATATGGTGTTTTAAGCAGTGTCTGTCATCCCAGCAGATCTAATGACATTATTGCAGAGGAGTGAAATCAAATGACAACAAATTTAGGCGCGGGGCCACAATATTACGATCAGGATGTGGGTTTTGCCCCCAGACCCGATACAATTTATGGTGGAACCGGAAATGACACCATTCTTTCTTCTACCCTTGGTGGAAGCAATATTCAAGGTGAGGCCGATAATGATATTCTGCAAAGCAGAGGCCCAGGGGATACGGTTTTCGGTGGGACGGGTAATGATTCCCTAAGATCTCAACAGCTTGGCACCCGTCTGTTTGGTAATGAAGGCCGGGACACCTTATCGGCGGATTTAACAGCCAGCCTGTATGGGGGGCAAGATAACGACTTTTTAGTAGGTCAATCTGCCAATAACTACATCTTTGGAAATAAAGAAGCAGATACTCTGCTGGGGGGTATTCAAGGTGGAGATTTCCTCTATGGCGGTTCAGGAGCCGACCTTATGGGGTTTGTAGGTACCAATGGTCAAAGTAACCTCGCAGGAGTTGCTGTTACTGGGGCTGTAGGTGGCTTGAACCAAGGAAACAACTATGTCTCCGGGGATCTAGGCAGGGATAGTATTGTTGGGATTAACACCGGGGATACCCTCCTTGGTGGTGATGATAATGACTCCATTATTGGCGTAGGCAGTCTCAACGTCCTAGATGGGGGTTCAGGAAATGATTCCATTCAGGTTCAAAATCCAATCGCCACATTACAATTCTCCACCAGCCCTGCTGTTGTTGGTCTAAGCCAAATTACCCTAAGCGGTGGTGCGGGTGATGATACTCTCTACGGTGGTATTGGTCGCTTTGGAGAAGGCCAGAACTACATGGACGGTGGGGATGGTAACGATACAATCCGAAGCTACGCTCTTCAGGATGCCCTGTATGGTGGTGCTGGAAATGACTTGATCACAACAGCAACTACAGATGTTCTGACCACTCAAGGGAGCAGCACCCAACCCGGTTTTGCTGGTGAAAGTACCCTCTATGGTGGCGGTGGAAATGATACCTTAATCGCCGCCTTTAGTACAGATTACCTCTATGGTGATGCGGGTAATGACAGCCTCTCTGGAAAATTCACCCTTTTAGATGGTGGAGATGGGAATGACACCCTTAATGGAGGAAATTGGACATTACCTGGAGGCGGAGGGAAAGCTCCTGCGGTTACCTTATTGGGTGGTTCTGGTAGCGACTATATTTCCGGTGCATTCGGCGAAGTTGCTAATATTTATGATGGTGGTCTCGGAGATGACACCATTATCTTTACCACAACCAATGATAGCCTTCTGGGTGAGGGTTCCTCAGAGGGTAATGACAAGATTTCCTTTGTGGGGGGTTTAGGCCTAGGTTTCACCACAACCAGTTTTGTCTTAGTTGATACCCTAGGCAATAACACCATTTCTGGTAGTGATGGCAATGACAGCATCGTGACTGGAAGTGGTGCTGACTTCCTACAAGGGGGAAGCGTTGCCGCGACTGCGGGATTGGATGTTGGTTTCGGAGATGACACTATTATCTCTGGTGGTGGCAATGACTACCTCTTCGGGGGTTCTGGACAAGATGTACTGTTTGGGGAAGCCGATAACGATACCCTGCAAGGTGGCACTGAGCAAGATACATTAGTCGGAGGTGCCGGTGCTGATGTCTTCCTCTACCAGTTCAAATCCGATCTCAATGGCACTTTAGCCGACTTGATTACTGACTTCAACTCCAGTGAAGGTGACAACATCTACTTCTCTCGTGCGGCTGGAGGCTTTGCCTTTGATTTGCGTCCGGGTGTCCCAACCACTGAACTGTCTTTCGAGCAATTTATCGTTCTCGATACCAGTTACAGTGGCGGTGCTGCGAATACTCAAGCACCAACAAATGTCGGCCCTGTGTTAGTGTACGAGGAAACCAGTGGAGCCTTATGGTATGACTCCGATGGCGGTCTTGGAACTCCGGCTGATTTAGTTGCCTTCATGAAACAGCCAGACAATACAATTCCAACCCTGACCCGGACAGATTTTACAATCATCATCTAGGTTGGGTTGACAGATCAGGAGAAAGAGACGGGCTTAACGCACTAACTTTTGAGTTCTATTCGCTTTTTCTCCCCTTTAATTTTGTCAATAAGTTAAACACAAAAAGACCGAGAAATTAAATTTATCTCGGTCTTTTTTTTATCGTATAGGTTGGCTGCATCAGTCTTTTTCTGATGCTACTGGGTTTGATTGGGACTGACTTGTTTCTGTATTGTTATCTTGATCAAAATGTTTAACTTGTCTTCCAATTAAATTGAGAAAACCGGAACCAAAATGCTGAATTTCTAAAAAATTAGCATGGGACGCAGTAGGTTTATAAACTTTAAATGTTTTCATAATTCCTAGAGTGGCGGCACTTTCTAACGGCCCAATAAAACTACAATCTCGATCTAAAAAATAGGGTTGTTTTGCCCAAGATTCCATTTGTTCAGCATTCAAAAAGAAACAACCTGCATGGGGATTTAAAGGACGCTTGAAAGAAACAGCCTGCTCCATAACTTTACCAACAAACTGCGGTTGATCTTGAATATTTTGAAAATTAGCCGTGATCTGAGGTAAAAGATCTCCATCAATATAAGCCTTAATCACTTTGCTGTGAGGAGAAACTTCGTAACGGTTGGGTTGTAAAAGACAGGTATTTCCGGTATGACGATTAAACCAATTTAACTTAGTAAATAGCCAGGGATCATGCAAAATCAAATCATCCTCTAAATAACAATAATAATCATATTGACCCAAATATTCCCGCAAAACTCGATGGCATTCAAATCCCAGTAACATTGGCTCTGTTTGGGTCGAGTAATGTTTACAAAACCATGAAGGTAAAGGAATTTGTGCGAGTAAATGATAGTCTTGAGTCGTACAAATCACAATATCAACTTGATAATTTTGTTCCTGATTAACTGGAATCGTTGCACATTGAGCAATATTAATCATACACTGGGATTGACTATACAATTCGCGTAAAGCAGTTAAAGCGAATACTAACCCAGTAATTCGAGGGCGAGGATCTTTACTTAAAGAGGCGTGTTTTCCATCTCCATCCGGGTTGAAAAAGTGAGGAATCGTAAATAAAATTCGCATAATTTACAACGGAACCTTTTAACATTAATTATTCAATATTCTGTAGCACAAATTAAAAGAACTTAAACCAAGCCCAAATATAATCCGTGCAATCCGCGTAATCCTTTAAATCCGTGATCATAATTCAGGAACTCGTTGACGCAGTTCTTGATTCAAACTGGGTAACTGATCTCGCATTTGTAAATACCATTCTCGTCGTTGTTGATAATGTTGGCAAAGTAAACGGTGATCCCGTACCCAATTATAGGCATTTGTGGCAATTTTTCGACGGAGTGACGTATTGATAATCAGTTCATTAAAATACATTTCAAACTGTTGGATTGTTCGATAAATTAAACCCGTTTCTCCATGAATTATCGATTGTTCATATACCGTCGGACTCGCTAAAACAGCAACACCCTGACCCGCACATTCTAAAAACTTTAAATCCGATTTCATCAAATTAACAGGTGTAGGTGTTAGGGGTAATAACGCAATATCACAACTTTGGAGAATTTGATTATATCTATCATAACTGCAAAAGGGCTCAAATTCTTTCTCCGATATTTCTAACTGATCAAAAAAACGGCGATCATGAATCACCTTGACTTGAACATGGGTTTGATGACGGATTAAAACCCGGTTTAAAGCTTCCATAATCGGTTGCCAATCCTGTTCTCGATTTAAGGCTCCAAAAAATAAAGTAACTCTTGAATTAGAATAGATTCGAGGGGGAGGTAAAGTCAGCAAATGATTCTTAAAAATAGCAACATTAGGATTAAATTGTTGTAGAAATACCCCCAAGGGTTGTGTTGAAGTTTGTACCCCATGACATCCGCGATAACTAAGATAACGATGTTCAGCATACTCCCTTCTTCGTAAAGGATTATCATCAATTTCAGCAATAATTAAATAATCCTGTTTCAACAAATTTTTTAATATTTCTAAGTGATGATTATAAGATAAAATTGTGCGTTGCCAAATAAAAACTTTTTCTTCTTCGGGCAAAATTGAACCCGTAGGAATAGATTTAGACGCTGAAATCGTGCGCGTTCCCGGTATGGTTGCACTCAATTGATCCGGTTCTAAAACTCGAATGCGATCGCATCCTGTCGGAGCCATAATCGCAGTTTGAATTAATAAACGCCGAGGAGGTTGAACAGATTTGATCGCGCGGACTAGATAATATTCTGCTGCGGTTTGAGTAGCAAAACGACTCGGATCTAACCCCAAACTATCCCGAAGAGGATGTACTAATTCCAAGAATTTTTGAAATTCCTCATCCTTATTACCTCTGGTTTGAATTTCATAAATATAGAGTCCCGATTCCCAAAATATTTTTTGAATAGTTTCTAAGGTTAATCCCTTTTGAAAACGATCTTCTGGGGATAAAATTTCTGCTTTTCCTTGCAACAAATTAATAATATTTTTCCAATACTGACCATTAGGAATATAAGCTAAAACCTGACCGCCATCTTTTAACCATCGGGTATAATGTTGTAAGACTTTTAAGGGGTTTCTAAGTTGGTGTAAAATCAAATCATAGATCAAACAATCTACCGTTGCTTCTTCTAAATCTAATGCAATTGTTTCTAACTGATCAATCGAACTGAGGACAATCTGATCTAACCCTTCTGTTGCTTTTGAATTAAACTCAGCATTAATTAAAATTCCCCCATAAAAACTTTTAGGATTAATTCGTTTATAATAAGAAACTGTACTTTTGTTTAAACAACCCACGTCTATCAGGATTTGAGCATTAGGGGGTAAAAAATCCAACAACTCCGAGGGTTTTCGATTGAAATTATGATCATTGACCTGATCTGTAGTATCTCTATTCATGATCTTAAGTGAAATTAGAGCTATTTTATAAATAGCAGGTTTTAGGTCACACTGGCAAGTTGATTTGAGTATTCCAACTATTTGAGACAATTTTCAACATCATTTTTATGCCTAGAGTTACCGTTATTATTCCCACTTACAACCAAGAACAATACATTGTAGAAGCTATTGATAGTGTTTTAACCCAAACCTATCAAGATTTTGAAATTATTATCACAAATGATGGTTCTTCTGATCAAACTCTACAACGCATTCAAGAAAAATCTGATCCCCGAATTCGTTACTTTTCTTTTGATCAAAATCAAGGGGTTAGTATCGCAGCCAACCATTGTATTCGTCAAGCGACGGGAGAATTGATTGCAATTTTAGACTCTGACAATATTTTTTTACCGGATAAGCTTGAAAAACAAGTTAATTTTTTAGATGATCATCCTCAGTTTGATGCTGTTTTTACCTATGCCAAAATTATTGATAAATATGGTAATCCTCATGGGGGAAAAGAAGCCCAGTTTGAACAGTTATTTACTCAAGAAAATAAAAATCGTTTTCACTGGTTAAACTCTTTTTTTTATGCCGATAATTCCCTGTGTAATACCAGTGTTTTAATTAAGAAAAAATGCTATAATACAATCGGACTATATGATCCGCGATTACGTCAATTGCATGACTTAGATTTCTGGATACGTTTGTGTCTAAAATCCGAGATTTATATTTTACCTGAACCCTTAGTTTTATTCCGATTTCATGATAGTAATATTAGTGGTTTAAAATCAGAAAATATTATTCGACATAGTTGGGAAGTCTCTCAATTGCTTTCGCATTATTTCTCTCCTGAAGTTATTCAAAATTTTACTAAAATTTTTCCTCAGCAGCAACGGGTTAAAACTTCCATTACGCCTGAAGATATTCAATTTTTAATTGCAAAACTGGCTTTAAATGTTCAGCGTCCCAGTCATCAATATTTTGGAATTCATACCCTATATCAGTTGATGAATCATGTTCAAACGGCTGAATATCTGGAAAAAACCTATGCTTTTAAATATACTGATCTGATTCATCTTGCGGGAATTCATGATGCTTTCCAACTGATGAGCAACAGAAAACTCAAACATAATCTTAAAATCACTCAAAAACAACTCGAAGCAGTACAAAATCAAAATCAAATTTTACAACAAAAATTAGATACCGTTTCTATTAAAACTGAATCTAAACTGAATCCATCTTGTCCGTTGGTGAGTATACTAATTCCTACTTATAATGGGGAAGGTTTTTTATCAAAAGCAATTCAAAGTGCGTTAGATCAAACCTATCCTAACTTAGAAATTATTATTTCTGATGATGGTTCAACAGATGAGACTGTAAAAATTGCCAAAGCTTTTCAAGAAAATTCTTTGATTCCTTATCGGATTATTACTCATTCTAAATATGGATTAGTCAAAAATCTAAATTTCTGTATTCAGCAAGCTCAGGGGAAGTACCTCAAATTTATTTTTCAAGATGATTGGTTAGAGCCTAAATGTATTGAAGAAATGGTAAATTTAGCCGAACAAGATCCAGAAATTGGTTTAGTTTTTTCTCCTCGTCAAGTTGTGATTGATCCCCATTCAAAATCCGATCTAATTTGTCAATCTGCTTATAAAGGTGCGATTAATTTACATCAAAAATGGTCGGATTTAAAACCCATTCAATCAGGTCAGGATCTTTTATCTGATCCTAACTGTTTAATTGGAGGGTTAAATAAAATTGGTGAACCGACAACGGTATTAATTCTCAAACAAGTTTTTGAGGAATTAGGAGGATTTGATTTTCAGCTTCAACAACTGCTGGACGTTGATATGTGGTTGAGAATTATGGGACGTTATAAAATTGCTTTTGTGGATCAAACTTTATCTTATCTTCTGATTCATAAACAACAACAAACTCAAGTTAATATTGCTCAACAAGAAAATTATAAAGATTATGAAAGACTTTATTTAAAACTATTGCAAGATTCTAGTTATGCTTTTTTGAATCCCTCTTTAAAAAGGATGATTTTACAAAAAGCCTTATTAAATTCAGAATTTTATCTCAAATTAATAAAAAATTTACTGAATCAATATCAAGAAAATCCCAGGGATCTAATTTTAGATAATCTCCAGTTAGTTCGCCAAACCCTAGTACAATATTGGTTAACTTTAACTCCCAGGGAGTTAGAAACTCAATACCCCCATAAAATCCGTCCCATTTATCAACTTTTATTAACAAGTAATGTTGTCGATCAAGAAGTTGGTGAACAGGAGCAATTTTGGATAGAGCCACTTGAAGAACGGCTTAATCAAGGGTTATATTCCTGTGATTTAATTCCTAATTTGATGGGAATTATGTTATACAAAAGAGCCTATCAACTTCCTTTTATATACGAAAATGCGGTAATTCCCAAATATTTTTTCCCTGAATTTATCGCTTGGCTGTTTTCAAGCGTTGATTTTTTCAAAACTCAAGAATATGTTGAACAATATATTGATTTTCAAGAAAATTTATTAGCTTATATTATCAACAACTTAAAGACGGATTCATCCGCGTCTGAATTGTGGATATATGTCGCTCAATCTTATCTTCAATATTCTCGACTAACTTCTGAGTATTTAACCCCGATTAATCTTCAAAAGATCTATGAGTATAGAAACAAAATTATTGATTTTCTAGTTCAAAACTCAAAAGACAATGATCCGAGTTGATCAGTCAATCTAGTTTTGGCCGTCGATGTCCAACCGGGAGATGGCTAGATCAGCATTCCTGCTCCCGATCAGGAACCCCAAAACCAGGCTATGCGTCCTTGTATTGAATACAAAAGAAGTAATTTTTTTTAGCAGTTTCCCAGAAGTTGAGGTAATTTGGAGATGATCAATTCGGGTAAGGGGTAAACCGTCTGCTATTATTTGGACAAAGAGATTAAATACAGTAGTCACTCTAGGACTATTCAGGGTAAATTTGAAAGGGGTAGTGAAAGTCGGTTGGAGAGTTCAATGACAGGAGTGTTCAAAGTCGGAGAAACCATTATCACAGCAGAGGATCTACCATCGCTGCTCAAACGTTATCAGTTAATGCCATTATTTCTGCGAGAAGTGATTTTGGAGCAAGCGATCGCTAAGATCACTTGTACAGAGGCAGAACAAGCAGCGGCCCTCGAACGATTTGAAAATCAACACCAACTCACTTCCCCAGAAGCGAAAGCAGCTTGGCTAGCCGCTTATGATATGACCTCAGAACAACTTCTGGAAATGGCAGAACGCCCTGTGAGAGTCGAAAAATTTAAACAAGAGATGTGGAGTGGCCGAGTTGAGAATTATTTTTTGAGTCGCAAAGGGAGTTTAGATCAAGTTGTATATTCTTTAATTCGGACTAAAAATCCTGGCTTGGCCCAAGAACTCTATTTTAGAATTGCGGAGGGGGAAAATTCTTTTGCTGAGGTTGCTAGGGATCATTCAGAAGGGCCAGAATCTCGTTCTGGTGGAGTATTGGGCCCCGTTCCGGTATCCCAACCTCACCCAGCGATTAGTAAACTTTTATCGGTGAGTCAACCCGGTCAACTGTGGGCACCGCGCCCCTTGGCGGAATGGTTCGTGATTATTCGATTAGAAAAATTCCTTCCGGCTCAATTAGATGAATCTATGCGTCGCCGTATGATCGAAGAAATGTTTGAAAATTGGCTCCGAGAGCAATTGGCTCAAGTTGGCTCTCTACAACCTCTTCGCACTTCAGTATCTTCAGTGTCATGACAACATCCGCCGTTTCCCATTCTCAAATTCAGACCTTTTTAGCTGAAACCAGCCCCTTTGATCGGCTCTCGGAAAAGGCCCTTCAAACCTTGCTGCCGAAATGCCAACTCTTGGGCTACCGCACCGGACAACCGATCTTTGAGCGGGATAAATTGCCGACTCAAATTACAATTATTTATCAAGGACAGGCTAGATTACTGGGTTTTGATCCCAGAGCGCAACGCCATGTCAGTTTGGGCTTACTTGGAGCCCGAGAAATCATGGGTTGGGGAGGGTTAATTCGAGGAGTCCCCTGTGAAACTGCGATCGCTTCAACGGACACAATTTGTATTACCCTATCGGCCACGGATTTTCTGCAATCAGTGGCCAAAGAACAAGCCTTTGGGGAAGCCTTCCGCGATCACGCCTCTTTGAGTGAAGTCTTTGATCTATTAAGCCAACATTTGCAGCAACAAGCCATTCCGGTTAATAATATCAAGACCCTAGCCCAAGATCTTGGGCAAGATGCCATTGTGCTGAACTTGCTCAATGGCAACAATAAAATCAAAGAACTGAAAAATTTACTCGATCCTAACCGGATTTGGTTAGTCAGTAGTGGAACGTTAGGCACTTTCACCCCGGGTAGCCAGGTTGTATTAGAAGAAAATAACCCCTATTACAAGGCGGAAGGGATACGGGGAGTTCGATTAATTGGTTTGCGAGAACCTGTTTATGAAGCAGAATCCGCTACTGTCAGCCCGGAAGCGGGTGTGGGTGTTCAGGACTCTGGCAATGGAAATCGGACAATAGACTTATCGGCCGTTGCCCCGGCCCCTGATGTGCCTCCGATTCCAGAAACAACAAACCTGCCTAAATCGGCTCAACGGTTTCCGGTGGTTAGAGGTCGAGGCAAGATTGACGCGCCTCTAGCCTGCTTCAACATGATTGCTAAATTCTTCGGCATCAACTTTAAAAAAGATATTGTCCGCCGAGTTTTAGATAATCAGTTGGCGACGGTGGGCAATATTAGTTTGCAGGCTTGCGGGGCTGTCACCCAAATGTTGGGGATTAATGCTCAGTTAGTCCAGGTGCCTTCCAAGGCTATTGGTCGCCTGAAAGCCCCAGCAATGGTGGCATGGAAAGATAGTTTTGCCATTCTCTATAGCATCACCGAACGGGAACTGATCCTGGCATCACCAGAAAAGGGTTTAACCCGGATGCGTCCAGGACAGTTTGCTGAAATTTGGGGGGAAGAAGGACAGGTACTGCTGTTACAAGCCCCGCGAGTTGACCAAAAAGAACAGTTTAGCTTTTGGTGGTTTTTACCCGCCTTGATGGAGCATCGAGCGACATTTGTTGAGGTGTTGCTGTCTTCGTTTTTTATTCAAGTGTTCGGTTTGGTCAACCCCTTGGTGAGTATGGTGATCATCGACGCGGTGATCGGACAAGGTAACTTGGATGTGCTGAATATTCTGGGGATTCTGCTGTTGGGGTTTGCTCTATTTGAGGGTTTATTAACAGCGTTGCGAACCTATCTGTTTGTGGATAGCTCCAACCGCGTTGATATTAAACTCACGGCGGAAATTATTGACCATATGTTGCGGCTGCCTTTGGGGTACTTTGATAACCGACAGGTCGGGGACTTGATGAGCCGTTTTAACGAGTTGGGAAATATCCGTAACTTCCTAACGGGAACAGCCTTAACGGTGGTTTTGGATGCGGTGTTCTCGGTGGTCTATGTGGCGGTGATGTTCGCCCTGAGTCCAACTCTGACTCTGGTGGCTTTGGCTCCTTTGCCCCTATTTGCTGGAATTATCTTTGTCTTCTCCCCTGTGATTATGCGGTTAATCCGTAAACGGGCTGGTTTGGCTGGGGCTTCGATGGCCTATATTGTGGAAGTTATTAGTGGGATTCAAACGATTAAATCCCAAACCATTGAATTAACAGCCCGGTGGCGGTGGCAAGGAATGTATGCCCGTTTCATGAGTGCGAGTTTACAAACCACTCTCACCCAAACGGCGGCGGGAACCATGAGTGACTTCCTGAATAAAATTGGGGGGATTGCCTTGTTATGGGTGGGAGCCTATCTAGTGATTGAACAGCAGTTGACCATTGGGGGATTAATTGCTTTTCGGATTATCTCTGGAAACGTCACCGGCTCCCTATTGCGGTTTATTAGTGTTTATCAACAAATTCAAGAGGTGTCAATTTCGGTGGAACGGTTGCGGGACATTATCGATACCCTTCCTGAAGCCGATGAAGCTGATCGCAATAATATTCCATTACCGGAAATTGAAGGGTCAGTTACTTTTGAGGAAGTATCCTTCCGGTTTAATCCCACAGGGCCGCTACAACTGGCTAATATCAATTTAGATTTCCCCTCTGGATCTTTTGTGGCGATTGTGGGGTTGAGTGGATCGGGTAAAAGTACGATGATGAAGTTATTACAGCGTCTATATGCCCCGCTATCAGGGCGGATTCTAGTTGATGGCTATGATATTAATAAAGTGGAACTGTATTCTGTCCGCCGTCAATTGGGGGTGGTGTTGCAAGATACCCTGCTATTTAACGGAACCGTTCAGGATAACATCGGTTTGAGTAACCCCGAAGCTAGTACAGATGAGATTATTCGGGCGGCTAAAATTGCTGCGGCTCATGACTTTATTATGGGTCTTCCCAATGGTTACAATACCCAGGTGGGGGAAAGGGGATCGGCTTTATCGGGGGGACAACGCCAACGGGTCGCCATTGCCCGTACAGTATTACAAAATCCTAAACTGTTGATTTTGGATGAAGCGACGAGCGCCCTAGACTATCAATCAGAACGGGCTGTAATTAATCATTTAATGGAAGCATTTCACGATCGCACGGTGTTTTTTATTACTCACCGTCTGAGTGCTGTCAAAAATGCTGATGTTATTATTATGATGGATCAAGGGTCTGTCGTTGAGCAAGGAAATCATGATGAGTTAGTTGCTTTGAAAGGACGTTATTACTGCCTGTATCAACAACAGGAAGCCCCGACTTAATACAGTTATCAGTTACCAGTTATCAGTTATCAGTGGAGGAAACAACTATTAATTAATACTCTTAACTATTAGCTATTAACTCTTAACTGATTACTGATTACTGTTTACTGATTACTGATTACTGTTTACCGATTACTATTTATGAAATCTATATCACTTGTTGATCAACCGGTTATTCTTGAGAAACCTGCAATGTGGTCTCATCTGTTTCTCTGGATGATCATGTTAGTAACCACTTCAGGCGTTGTTTGGGCTTATTTTTCTCGGATTGAACAAACAGTCCCCGCCGTGGGTGAACTGGAATATAAAGAAGGCGCTAGAGAAATTCAAGCCCCAACAACCGGAGCCGTTGTGAGACTGCACGTTGAAAATGGCGATCGCGTACAGAAAAACCAACCGCTTCTAACCTTCAGTCCCACGAGTCCCAGTGCAGATATTAAATCTTTAGCTAAATTACAAGATACTCTCAATCAAGAAAACGAATTCTATAAGAATATTATTCAGGGAAACGTCAGAGGAAGTTTACCCCCTGAATGGGAAACGATGGTTAAAGATCGGGATGCCCGCATCCAAGAAAATCAAGTTTTAACGGGTTTAATTAATGAACTTTATAATAATCAAGGTCGGGCGATTAACTATAGTCCGGCTCAGTCAGGTTTAGTGGCAAATTACCGAGCAGAATATCAATCTCGTGTGTCTGCTGTTGAAGGACGGATAACAGAATTTAGAAAACAACTCGAACAAACGGAAAATTCTATTCGAGCAACACGAGAACAAGTTCAATATGCGACGAATCAAATTCGCTATTCTGAAGAACAATTAGGTTTAGCGAAGGATCAACTCGACAAATCTCAAGAATCTTTGGATCTGAATGAGTCAATTTTGGGTCAAATTGCTCCTTTGGTGGAAGAAGGGGCGATGTCTGACTTAAATAAAAAACGTCAGGAACAAGAGATTTTAAAAAGCCAAAATGAGTTTTTACGTCAGCAGGATCAAATCACAACCCGTCAAAGTGAAATTAATGCGCGTAAGGGTGAGGTGGAGAAACAACAAGCTGAAATTAGACGATTAGAAGATGAGAAACAGAAGGTTTTAGCTTCTATTGATCGGACGGAACAAGAGTTACAAAATACAAAAGATGCTTGGGCGAAAGAATTGTATTATCGGGTTGAAGAAAACAAAAAACAAATTGCCAGTATTGATTCTCAACTCAGTCGCTATAAACTCGATAATGAAAAACGCCTAGGAGATGTTAATGCTCAACTCGAAAAGGTTGAAGAACAGCGCGATACTCAAGTCTTACGTTCACCTGTGGCGGGGGTGATTTATGATTTACAACCCTCAACGAAACAGGATTCTGAAGTCGATATGAAGCAGGATGAAATTTGCAAATATGTCAATGAGCAGGTGTTAAAATCGGGCGATCCTAAGATGAAGCGTTGTAATGAGGCTTATTATGAAGCTCAACAAACAGAAAAACTCATGCAAGTTTTAGCGGATGATGGGGGAATTGAAGCCACAATTTATATTAAAAATACCGATTTAGCGTTAGTATTAAATGCTTTACGGGTTAAGCGGAAATTCTTACAGCCTTATGATGGAAAAACTGTCGCCGGGGAAGTGATTGAATGTAAAGCCGAAAAAGATTGTATTTGTCCAGAGTCTCCAGAAGCTCGACAAGAAATTGGAATTACTGATCCCGATTGTATTCCAGTAGAAGTCTCAATTGATGCTTTTCCCAATGATCAATTTGGGATGGTTCCAGGACAGTTAAAATGGCTGAGTCAAGATGCGATTAAACCTGATCCTGAAAAAGGCCGTCAATATTTTACTTTTAAAGGAAAAGTGAAATTAGATAAGCAGAATTTTATCTTAGATGAACAGAAAGATATTAAGATTGGTGTACAGTCGGGGATGTCAGTCAATACGAAGATTAATGTCGGTAAACGTTCGGTGTTAGACATCTTCTTAAACCGCTTTACAGGTCGGATCAACAGTATCACCAACTTGAAGTAATTTAAGGTTTAAAGAACGACTAACCCTCAAGGGAGCCAGGATGGAAAAGAAAGAAGGAAAGAGAATCAGGGGACAGGGAGATCAGGAATTAATTCTGTCATCTTTCCTTCTCCCTCTCTTTCCCTCTGTTCTCTCCTTTCCTGCTATTATTTTATGGCTTCTGTATTTAAGTCCAATTCTTACAGTTACGGGATTTATTATTGCTTTTGGTGTCAATGTTCCTTTTTATGATCAATGGGTTGTACCTGCTTTATTTGAAAAAACAGCCACAGGAACATTAGAATTTAAAGAGTTATTTGAACTTCATAATAACCATCGAATCTTATTTCCACGCTTAATTTTTATTGTTTTAGGATTTATTTCCAGTTGGAATATTAAATTAGAGCTTTTTTTTAGTTTGGGATTAGCAATACTAACTTTTATCTTGTTATATAAACTTTCTGTTAATTCCTCAACAAATCAAAACTATTTTTTTTACTTTACTAATTTATTAACCGCTTTAATATTTTTCTCCTTCGCTCAATCTGAAAATTGGCTTTGGGGATTTCAAATTGCTTTATTTTTAATTAATTTATGCGTGATTTTGAGTTGTTTTATTTTAAATCATAATAAAATCAAACCTAAAACAAAGCTGTTACTGGCGGCTATTCCTTGTTTAATTGCCAGTTTTTCATCCGCACAGGGATTAATGAGTTGGTTGGCTTTAATTCCTTCTATTTGGATGATTACCATAGAAGCAAATCAACGAAAAAAATATTTAATATTTTGGCTAAGTTTATTTGCAATTTCTAGTTTAATTTACTCCATAGGATATACTCAAGAACCCCAAACAATCAATCTTTCGGTTCTTGAGCGGTTGTTCACTGGGGTTCACTTCTTTTTAAACTTAATTGCTGCAACTCTGACAAATTCCTATAATTTTAGTGGTTATATAGGATTAATAATTATATTAAATTTTATCGGGTTAGGGTGTTACTGTTTGATTAATCAAAAAGATCAAGAGTATTTACTAAAATCCTGTTCTCCTTGGTTTTCTATTGGAATATTTTCGATTTTATGTTCAATTTTAATAACATTAGGTCGTTATGATTATGGAGCAAATTATGCCATTGATACCTCTCGATATACAACGCATTCTTTACTATTAATTATTTCTGTGATTCAACTTTGGTTTATTGTTATTACTCAATCTAAAATTTTTAAATCTAACTATAGTCCTAAACTAATTTATAGTTTTATAGCGGGAATTTTAGTTTGTTTAATTGGAGTAAAATCAGAAATAGCGATCGCTCACGCTCAAACAGACTTAATTAATAAACAACGGGGTAAAACCTGCTTAGAACTGATTAACTATTTAGAAGACTCTAACTTCTTCAAAACCCATCCTGATCGGTGCTTATTAAGATTAAGTAAAACAACTTGGTGGATTCAAGATGGTGTTAAACAACTCCAGACCGTTCACCTGAGAAATTGGGCAAATAATATAACCTTTAAACCAGAATCAGAACAACTTTATGGTTATATTGATTTTCCTTTATCTCGTGATCAACCCGTGAAACTTAACCCCAAAGACTCTATTATTTTAAAGGGATGGGCAATTTTTCCCCATCAACAAAACCAACCCCAACTCGTCTTTTTCTCTCAGGGAAACCAACGATCCTTTTTTGCGAATGCTAATGTCGGTTTAAAAAGTCCAGATATTGCTCAGGTCTTGCATTCCCCACTCTATAATTATGCACGATGGCAAGTCCAAATTTCCACCCATGAATTGCATTATGACTTGGGAAACATAACCATTAAAGCTTGGGTCTATAATCCAGATGCTCATGAATTTATCCCGTTAAAGGGGGAAGTTAAGATCATTGTTGAGAAAGACTAACCCGTTCTTAACCTTGAAGTGAACGTTAATTCAGCTTCCATTAAGAAGCAATAATTTGGTACAATATTTAATCGCTGACCACTGATTAACCCAAATATGAATATTATTCCAACTTCAATTCCCGATCTTTTAATCATTGAACCCAAAGTCTTTGGGGACGAACGTGGCTTTTTCTTTGAAAGTTTTAACCATAAAGTCTTTGCTGAAAAGACTGGAATTACCTCAGAATTTGTACAGGATAATCATTCTCGTTCTGTTCAAGGAGTTTTGCGAGGTTTACATTATCAAATTCAACAAACACAAGGTAAATTACTGCGTGTTGTTGCGGGTGAAATTTTTGATGTCGCCGTAGATATGAGAAAAAGTTCTCCGACTTTTGGACAGTGGGTAGGTTGTATTCTGAGCGCAGAAAATAAGCGACAATTTTGGGTTCCCCCAGGATTTGCTCATGGCTTTTTAGTGGTTTCAGATATGGCTGAAGTGTTATATAAAACGACAGACTATTATGCACCCAACTATGAGCGATCTTTGCTGTGGAATGATCTTGATGTGGGAATTGATTGGCCCCTGAATGGAATTACACCAATTTTATCAGCAAAAGATCAGGAAGGTCAACCCTTGAAAACGGCGGAGTTCTTCTCATGACAAAAATTTTATTGATTGGAAAAGATGGTCAACTCGGTCAAGAATTACAGCCTTTTCTAACTTCTATGGGGTCGTTAGTTGCTGTAGGACGGGATACTCTTGATTTATCTCAACCTCAAATTATTGAACAAATAATAGAGGATATTCAACCCGAATGGGTGATTAATGTGGCGGCTTATACAGCAGTAGATAAGGCGGAAAGTGAACCGGAATTAGCAATGACAATTAATGGAATTGCACCCGGTATTTTAGCAAAAGTCTGTCAACAATTAGATGCAACATTGATTCATATTTCTACGGATTATATTTTCGATGGAACTCAAAGTCATCCTTATGTTGAAACAGATATAACTCATCCCCTCGGTGTCTATGGTCAATCGAAATTAGCCGGAGAAATTGCCATTCAAGAAACCCAAGCTAAATTTGCTATTCTTAGAACAGCTTGGGTTTATGGCAGTGGTGGAACCGGAAATTTTGTCAAAACTATGTTACGGTTGGGAAAAGAACGGGAAGAAATTCGGGTTGTTAGTGATCAAGTAGGGAGTCCAACTTGGACAGGGGATTTAGCACAATCAATTGTTCAATTAATGCCACTTTTAAACTCTCAAACCTACGGAATTTATCACTGTACAAATAGTGGTGTTACCAGTTGGTATGATTTTGCGATCGCTATTTTTGAAGAAGCCAAACTGTTAGGTTTTCCCCTGAAAATTGAACGGGTAATTCCAATTACAACCCCCGAATATCCAACGCCTGCAAGTCGTCCGGCTTATTCGGTTTTAAGTGGAAAAAAATTAGCTAATGTTCTCGGAAATCATACTCCCCAATGGCGTCAGGGATTGCGTAAAATGTTACAAGAATTAAAACCGTAGAGACGTTCCATGGAACGTCTCTACAGGATGTTTTCAGAAATTCTAAACTGATTAATTGTCAACTCTTAACCATTAATGATTAATTATGAAAGCACTAATTCTTTCCGGTGGAAAAGGAACAAGGTTGCGCCCTTTAACTTATACGGGTGCAAAACAACTCGTTCCCGTCGCTAATAAACCGATTTTATGGTATGGAATTGAGGGAATTGTTGCGGCTGGAATTACTGAAATTGGGATTATTATTAGTCCAGAAACCGGAGAAGAAGTTAAAAATTTGACGGGGAATGGCGATCGCTTTGGAGCCAAAATCACCTATATTTTACAAGAACAACCCGCCGGATTAGCTCATGCGGTTAAAGTTGCTCAACCGTTTTTAGGGGATTCTCCTTTTATTATGTATTTGGGAGATAACTTAATTGAAAGTCAACTTAATCAGTTTGTGGAACTCTTTAAACAACACCAACTAGATGGGTTAATTTTATTGAGAAGTGTACCTAATCCTACCGCCTTTGGGGTGGCTGTTGTTGATGATCAAGGACGAGTTTTACAGTTAGTTGAAAAGCCCAAAGTTCCCCCTTCAAATTTAGCATTAGTGGGGGTTTATTTTTTTGATAAAACGATTCATGATGCGATCGCTAAAATCCAACCTTCTCCACGCGGAGAACTAGAAATTACGGATGCAATTCAACAATTAATTGATGATCGCAAAAGTGTCGAAGCTTGTACCTTAGAGGGATGGTGGTTAGATACGGGTAAAAAAGATGATTTACTGAGTGCCAATCAAATTATTTTAGATTCCTGTATTACCTACGATGTTCAAGGAGAAGTAGACGAAAATAGTCATATTTTAGGACGGGTTAAAATTGGTCAAGGCACAAAATTAGTTAATTGTAGTGTACGGGGGCCAGTCATTATTGGGGAAAATTGTTATTTAGAAAATTGCTTTATTGGCCCCTACAGTAGTGTGGCGAATAAAGTGACTTTAATTGATGCTGAAATTGAACATAGTGTCATTTTGAGTGAAGCTAAAATTATTGGGATTAATCAACGCATTGTGGATACGGTTATTGGCCGTCGGGCTACTTTAAGTACCGCACCTCAACGACCGAAAGCATTACGGTTTATGATTGGAGATGATAGTCAAATTGAATTAGCGTGATTTACTGGATAACGGTTAATTATTACTCAACCGAACTGATTCAACGGTTAATTGATTCAATTGTAGAGACGTGCCAGGGTGCGTCTCTACACGGGATAAATTATCAAGTAATTATTATCAATAATTCTCCCGATGATATCTCTATTCATCAGTTAAAATCTTCCTTTGTTTTAATATTAGATGCACCCGAAAATATTGGGTTTGGTCGAGGGTGTAATATTGGGTTAAATTGGGTTTATCAACAAGATTCTCAAGCTCTTGTATGGTTAATTAATCCTGATGCTTATCTGTCTAAAAACGCTTTATCTCAAGCCTCTGACTTCTTTGAAAATTACCCAAAATTGTCAATTTTAGGAACAGTTATTTATAATGCTACCGGAGGCTTAGAGTTTACCGAGGGAGAGTTTAACCGAAAAACAGGCGAAATTATTGTTAAAAACAAGTTGTCAGAACATGGGAAAAATCAACCTTACAAGTTAACAGAATGGGTATCGGGATGTAGTTTATTAATTAATTTTAAAAACTTTAGAGAATGTCCTTATTTTGATCCCAACTATTTCCTTTATTATGAAGATTTTGATTTCTGTTTGCGGTATCGAAACCAAGGACATCAAATCGGTATTACTTCAAAACTTCAAGTATTCCATGAAACTTCATCTATTACCCAGAGAAATCCCAATCTCAAACTTCAGTACAGTATTTACAGTTATCTCCTCAGTCTTGATAAACATACCTCTAAAGTTATTCTATTTTATTGGTTATTTAGAATTAGTTTTATCGGTTTAATTACACTTTTGATAACCCCAAAAAAATCGGGATATAAACTCAAAGGAGTTTTAAATTTTATTTTCAAAACAAACAAAGATAAGCTATAGCAATCCGTGTAGGGGTGGAGTCCCTCCCAACCCTCTTTGCGCCTGGGTTAGGAGGGACACCACCCCTACAGGTTTTGATCACAAATTCTACACGGATTGCTATATTATAGAATTAGTAATATTTTCAATTATCGATTGAATTTATGAGCGATTCACTCCTGATTAATTTATCCTTTTTAATTCCTAAACCAACGGGAATTTCTATTTATGCTAGTCATATATTACCTGCTTTAAAACCGCTTCAACCCACATTATTAATCTCTCAAGAAAAACCTGATTATTCTTGTTATTCCGTTCCTAATAATATGACCCCAGACCAAGGAACAAAGGGACATCTTAGGAGGTTAATTTGGACACAATTTAAACTCCCTAAAATTTATCAACAATTCAAGGGAAATTTGATATTTTCTCCTATTCCAGAAGCACCGTTATATTGTGGATGTCGATCAATTGTGATGGCTCATGATTTAATTCCCTTAAGGTTTCCGAGACGGGGTTCTCGGTTAACCGCTTATTTTAAATATTATATTCCCCTTGTATTATCCCAAGCTGAACATATTGTCTGTAATTCTATCTCAACGGCTCAAGATTTAATCCAATTTTTTAACATTCCAGAACATAAAATTACACCTATTCCCCTCGCATACAACCCGCAGAGGTTCCAGTTTTTAGACTTACCAACCCACAATTATTTTCTCTATATTGGTCGTCATGATGCTTATAAAAATCTATCTCGATTAATTAGTGCTTTTTCTAAGTTAAAAAATTTATCCAAATATGAATTATGGTTGGCTGGCCCAACAGATGAAACCTACACACCCGAACTCAAAAGGCAGGTTCAAGAATTAGGATTAAGTCAACAGGTAAAGTTTTTAAATTATGTTCCTTTTGAACAATTAATACCAATTATTAATCAAGCGATTGCTGTTGTTTTTCCTAGTCTTTGGGAAGGGTTTGGTTTCCCGGTTTTAGAAGCGATGGCTTGTGGAACTCCTGTGATTACTTCTAATCTATCTTCTTTACCTGAAGTGGGCGGAAATGCGGCATTATATGTTAATCCTTATCAAGTAGAAGAAATTACAGAAGCGATGGAAACCTTAGCAAATAATACAGAAATGCGATCGCATTTAAGACAATTAGGATTAGAACAAGTTAAACAATTTAGTTGGGAAAAAACCGGAGAAGAAACAGCAAAAATCATCCAAAACCACCTATAAATTATCCTGTTGTTGCGCTTCAGCGCATCTTATTCGTTGTTGCAGGCTCCGTAATCTTAGACAGAGCCTCAGTTTCGGGTTCATGTAGAACCATGGAAAAAGATTATAAATTGTTGTTAGAAACAGGAATAGTAGGAATATCAGGGATATCAGGAATTACATTTGTAGTTGTTTCCCCAAAACTAGCAGCCGTCAAATTACTAACAGAAATATTATTAATTTGGGCTAATTGTTCTCCTGTAGTTTGAACAATAACTAGGGTATTTACTGATGAGGGTTGCAACAGAATATCATTAAACGTTACACCATCAGGCAATTTAATAATATCAATGCTATTTTCAAAATCTGTAATTACATCAAAACCGCCATCTGTAACTAAAACAAAGGTATCTTTTCCCGTTCCTCCGGTTAATGTATCGTTATCTTTGTCTCCTGAAAGAATATCATCCCCTGCATCTCCAAACAATTGATCACTGTTTTTTCCCCCATACAAACTATCGTTACCGTCTCCCCCTCTAACAATATCTTGATCTAAATCTCCAGCTAAGAAATCATTCCCACTTCCTCCATCGAGAATATCATCTTGTTTTCCTCCTCTAAGGGTATCAATTCCTCCATTCCCAATTAAGGAATCTGAACCCGTATTTCCATTAATAAATTCACTATCTTCTGAGGCGATAACCGTATCATTCCCATCCAGAGCTAATACACCACCTGGATAATTGTTTAGTTGTCCAGAAGATAAAATAATTGATTCGGCGGTGTTATCTCCAACGAGGAGAGATATACCGTTTTGAGTGCTAGGTTGTAGTACCATAGTTATTCAAAGATTGACCTAAAGATTACTAAAGGATTCGGATTATGACTGAATTATCATTTAGCTGACCAACGGTTGACCAGTGGGATCAACTTCTTCTCCAAACCATAAAGCTCCATATCCTTCATATAAACCAACACCTAAAGCACCCCAGGGTCTGTCTGACCAAATCCCTTGATTTAAGATAACTGAATTGTGTGGAGGGCTATTTTTCCATGAGTTGAGAGCTTCTTCTGCACTCATGCTAGGACTATTAAAACCAGAATAACCTGTTACAACTTCATAGCCGTAACCAGAATAACCTGTGTTGAGTCTTTCAGGTGCCCTCCACATATTAGGCCAGGTACTAGAGTTATTAGAATCATAAGCAGCGTCACTCCAAGCATGAGTAACCTGACCAATATTTTCCCCTAAATCAATAACATGACGATTGGCAACAGTTGTCAATGCTTTAGACACAGCTATAGGAGGAAGTCCGTTTTGAGTGCGGTACTCGTTCACTAGATTATAAAGTTTTACCTCTTCTGATTCAAGACCATCTGTAGAAGATGGAAAAGGTGTTGGATTTATTGGGTTAGGATTAACATTTGTAGTCCAAGAAATATTAAAACTGGCAGTATCTTGTTTTTCCGCATATCCAGCATAAACCCAATATTCGCCAGTAGTTGTTGGAGTAAAAGTATATTGTTTGGTACTGTTAGCATCATTTAACCAGTTCCAATCTTGACCACTGATGTTCACCCATTGATTAGAATCATAAGCATTAACTGGGATAACACCTACTCGATAAAAATCATCTGCTGTGACTGAGAAATTGTAGGTATTACCTGCCTCAAAATTTGTTATAGTGTATAAATTAACTCCAAAGTAATCCGAACCTACATCGCTGGGTGAGCCATTACCCCAATTTCGAGAAATACTATTTCTTGTAGTAACAGAACTTTGATCATTTCGAGTAAATGGATACCATCCTTTACTTTCATTTTGTCCTGTTGTCCAATCAAAAATTTCACCCCCCCAGTTTTGAGAATAATAATCATAAACCTCATCATTAAACTCAACTGAAAGGATGTTTCCATCTATAGTGATAGTGGCGTGATCATTCTCAGCTTTTAACGTTTGAATTTGTTTAGAACTTAATACTTTACCTTGAACAATATTGGCAAAAATTTCGCCTTCATCCCCAAGAGAATCACTAGAATTAAGCCGAGGATCAATAGAATGTCCAATTTCTTCTAAGACTACGCTGACAGCCTGATTAACGTTGCTACCCGTCAAAATATCTTCAGCCAGGTAAATTTGATTCGTGGTATCCGCAAACGCACCAGAAGACCCTTTAATATCGGCTGAAGCGACAATTTTAATCGGGGCAAGGGTGCTAAAATTTCCTGTAAGCCATTCTGTGGCTAAGGTTTGTGCCTTTTGAATATCCAAACTATCACCAAAAGGCAATTTCAATTGATCAACGAAAGTGGGATCACTAGCAAACAGTTGGAGTTGCTGATAGACTTTGGGCATCACCTGTTCTGCTAAAAAGGTGTTAGTGTCCGCTAAAGATGTGATAGCGTTGGCTGATGGAGGGTTAGGATTAACTTCAAACATGGTAGGTTCTCTGGTTGGTGAAAACTAATCAAACGTTCAAAATTGAAAGGTTATATTTCTGCTATCGATGGCTAGTAAAGGCTTTTACGCCAAACCTCAGTATTTGTTACAAAAGTTTATGTTCTGATTGGATCAACTCATATTTTTTCATGCTAAAAACTGCCTATTCATAGGGAATTGGCTTTTATTTTTAGGGTTTTCTCGATAACTAATGTTTTAGTGGGTTAGTTTTAGAATATACCAGTCTAAACTATCACACAACTAACAAAAGCTAGTATTTTACGCTATGCTTACGTTAGCTAAATTATCCAGATCTACCATGAATACTAAAGATGAGATGTTTACTGAGGCTAGTAACTTTTGGGATTTACAAAAACTGTATCAAGACCTAGAAGCAGTAAAACGGCTATTGTCCCCTCGTTCTCGACAGGGGTTAACGGAAACGGAAAAGCTTTATCTGAGGGGACTATTGTGTGGTTATAGTCCGGCGGAAATTGCTAAAAAACTATTTCAAAGTCCTAAAAGTGTGGAAGTTTACCTCTGTAAAACGTTATATCCGTATTTAAAAAATCTTTTAGAGGTTCCCTCAGAAGTAGGAAATTGGCGTAATATTTGTAACTGGTTAAATGATGCAGGTTATAAAAAGTTATCTTCAGGAGAAAACTTATTCAATAATTTATTACCTCAAGAAACTTTGGTTAAAATAGTTAATGTTGATTTTTTAAAAGAAAATACTATTTCAATTGATATTAACCTTCAACTTCATTTTCCATCGAATTTAAACCGTGATGAATCTAAAAATAATATTGATGAATAATAAGCGGTTAATGAGAAGGTTATAAACTACTGGGGATTAAGCCCTGAAGGGCTTACTACGTTGAAAAATATTGATGTCTTTAACTGCCAGTTCTGAGAAAAAGTAACTCCCCATTTTTAACGTTCTTCCATAGAATTTAACTTTTGTTGTAGTTGTTGAAAAACTAATTCACCATCAACGACTTTCCCTTCATTAATTTGCTGTGTTCCTTCAGCAATTTTTTGCCTAAGTTCAATCAGTTGCTTTTCTCTTTGATCATGCTGATCTAAAAGTTGAAATGCTATTGCTAATAACTCATCCACACTTTTATATTTACCTTGTTGTAGTTTTTCAAGAATAAATTTTTCTTGCTCTGGCTTAATTGCAATCTGCATTTTTATCTCCTTGTCTTTAAAGTTAATTGATAACAACTAGCAATATTAGATTCTCAATTTTGAGTTTTGGATTAAATCACCTACCTTGTAGCTTAACCAATATATTAACATAAACATCAAAAACCGTAGTAAGCCCTTCAGGGCTTCTTCTCTTAAGGTAATCCCAAATCTGGCAAATAATTAACAATTTTAACAGTTTCTAAACTAACGGTGATCACTTGACCAATTAACCGCACAATATATTGTTCATCATCTAAACGGTTAGGATCATTAACAATTCCACTGCGTTTATCAATTTTAACTTGATATTGATCAATAATCCAATCTAACGCCGAACGATTTCCTAAACGATATTCAAAAACTTCAGGAGGAATACCGCTTAAGGTGAGAAACTCATTATAAATAATTTGGGTTTTATCTTTACTAAGTTTCATTTTTTCCACCCGCCAATTTAACGGAACTTCATCATTTTCAATGAATTTAAGGCTATATTCGGGTTGTTGTTCATAGTTCAGATGCAGGTCTGCTAATTGTTGTCCAGCATCAACAAACCCTCGAAAATCTGGCGCGTAGGGAATGCGAGGAAGTTCTCGTTTGAGGTTGGCGGCGTAGCGTTCTCGATAGACGGGATGATGCAAGAGGCTATATGTATAATAGAAGATATCCCATTTTGTAATAGTCTGATCTTGGTAATAATTTCTAAATTGTTCAAGTGACCAGTCGGTGATATTTTCTTTTCGGTTTGTTCCGTCTTTGTCGTAGGTATAGAAGGGGAAACATTGACCAGGACGACCACCGACATCAAGAGATGGAATACAATTCGTTATCTGTACTAAAAAAGGAATTTGTGAATGATTAGTTACAGCAATAAGTCGATTTTCTTTTTCAGTATCAGGTGTAGGGAATATATAAGGAAATTGATAACGGCGCTCGTTTAATTGAGTATTAAAATATAGATAATATTTAGTAAATGGCCGATAAATAGATTGCTTGATAAAGTGGGAATTATACTCTATTTTAAATTCTCTATTTAACCAAATTTTTAGTCCTTCAGACCAACTAATTTTAGTTTCATTGTTAGTTACAAAATCATCTATTTTTACTGAACGATCAATGCGCTGTGTCCAACTGATCATTTGCTCATTATAAGTTAATATAGTGCGTTTAACATTCTCTGTAAGATTCATGGGATCAAAATTATATACCCATGAATCTCGAGAAGTAGCGATTCCTCTACTATAAAGTTTAAAAATTACATGAATATCATCTATTTTTGATGACTTGCTTTCTTTATTACCCATTGAAATAAAATCATAAAAATCATTTTCTAATCCTTCAGTTAACCAAGTATATTTTTGATCTGGATGAATCTCGTGCCATTCTAAATTTTGGATACTTTTTAATTTCTCTATCAACTCAAATTTCTCTTTTCGTGTCGCTTTCCAATCTACCTCACTATAAAAAATTTTGCAATCACTATCATTGTTTTTGTGCTTAATTAAAAAAGTAACAGCTATACCTACCATAGCTGCTAAACCAAAAATCGTGTTTTTTTCTCCAATGGGTATTCCTTCCCGCATCGAGTCTTGTCTAACATTTCCTTTTAAATCTAAAACATAAATACAACTAAAATCTTTAAATAAATTTTTTCTCATTCCATCAAAAGCAAGCGAATTAATAAAACTATTATTTGTAACTAAAGCAATAATTCCTTCATCTCCTATTCTATCTGAAGCCCAACGAAACGCTTTAACATAAGGATCAGAAAGGGAATTTTTATTCGTGGCTTTTGAATCTTTAGAATAAGTTGCGGCAACTCGATCATCAATTCCAGTTTTATCTTTATTTGTATATTTGCGATTTTTATTATTATCATTTTCATTAACCTGAGCCATATTATAAGGCGGATTTCCAATAATCACAAAAATTGGTGAACTTCTTTGACGTTGAACCCTGGCCGTATTTTCAGGCGTAAATAAAGATAACTGTTGCACCTGTTGATCAGAAAACGTATCGACTAAACAAATCCCTTCAAAAGCTTTATAACCTCCCGTTGCTTCAAAATATTGATGCTCAATATTCATCGAAGCAATATAATAAGGTAATAACATCACCTCATTGCAGTGTAATTCCTGTTCATATTTATAGGGAAGGGCAGTTTTTTTAATTTCCTGCATCACCCGTAAAATAAAATTACCCGTCCCCACAAACGGGTCAAGAATATGCACTCCCTTGTCATTTAAAGACTTCCCAAACTCTTTTTGTAAGATATCCTCAACACTTTTCACCATAAAATTAACAATGGGTTGCGGTGTGTAAACAATTCCGTGGGTATCCGCAACTTTAACCGCAAACCCTTGAAAGAATTTCTCATAAACCGTATTCAGAAAATGCTGTTTATCGCTAAACTCATCAATGGTTTGAGCCGCATCTTCCAAAGCGCGATAAAAATAATCAACTTCCCCTAAAAAATTATCTCGACTAAAAGATTTAGATGTTAATGCTTGAATTACCTTTTCAATTTCCACCGCAATAATATTACGACGGGTGAAATCAGGATTATTAAAAATTTGTCTAAAAATTCGTTCTGTAAGGAGATGTTGAATTAACATTTCTTCCACCGCCGCCTCAGAAAGATTCGGGTTAATGGCTTGACGGCAAATTCCCGTAAATTCACTAAAAGATTGAATAAATTTTGGGTTAATTTTGCGTTGGGTTTCGATTAAATCAATCAATTTACCCGATAAATCTTTAACCCGTCCACCAAATTCTGCCGCCGCTATTTCCCATTGGGCAATTTCAGGGGTGCGATATTCAAAAAATAACTTTAACGTATCTACTAAAATCTGCGGTTTTGTGATATTTTGATCACAGATTTGTTTTCCTCCTTGCCATAAAATTACTCGTTCAGGAGATTGAAAAATAATATTATCTTTGGGATAACCTACCGCAAATTTCTGTTTAATTTCTCGCTCTAATTTATCCTGACTATCTTTCGCTTCCCAAACGCCATATCTAATACTTCCATCCCGAACTAAAGCACCATCAACCCGAATGCTTTTACCGTTGGGTAATTTAATTTGTTTTTCAGGAACTAAGGTTAACTCAAATTGCGGACAACAGGCTTTTAAGAGGTCTGCAAAGGCATCTTTAACCGCTAATTCGTGGGAAACTCCCAATTTTGCAAACTGTTGTAAAGCGTCATAATAAGCTCTAATGGGTTTATGGGTGGGTTTCAGGTTTAGCGCCGCCATAGGAAACAAGTTTTTAGATCTTCTCTGTTAATTATCTTATATTAAACTCAATAAAATGTTTAATTTAATAAAAATTATTTTAAAGAGTGCGCTCAAGCGAAACAACGACGCAACAACGGGGTTAGGGGATAATCTCTAAATTAAAGCTTTTTCCAATTTGAGTGAGTTGATTGTTTTTAGCGTCATAACTCCAAACTTTCATCTGATTATTTCCTGGGGGTAAAATTGCTGTAGGAACACGAATCATCCAGCCTGATTTTTCATATTTAGGATTAGATAAGGTTTTAACTACATCAGGTCTAGGAATATTGACTTGACCGACAGCAATTAATTGATTATTTTCTCCTAAACTTAGATAAACTGCATCCGCAGGTTTTGATTGTTTAGGAAGAATTGACCATCCACTAATAGATAAATCATCCCGTTGATAAATGGGTTGGGTCGGAATAGATTCTATATTACCATTTAACGTTTGAGTTTGAGTGAATTTTAACGGTTGATTATTACGTTTCCAAAACCAATGAGATTGAACGGTTTTATAGGGTCGATAGGTGGTTAAAACGTTTTGATAAATTAAAGAAGCTGATTCTGATTTTAATACAAAATCCCAAGGATTATGATACCATATTTCATTGGTTAATAATAGGATATTGGGTTTCGTTTCATTGAGTTCTTGAATGACTTGCTGTTGTGCAATGGTGGGTTTAGCATAGAGAACATAACCGTATTTAGAACAGGAAGGTTTATTAAATAAATAATACCATAATCCTTCAGAAGTTAAGGTATAAAAGCAAGATTGTTGCTCAATTTCAGGTTTGAGGGTGTTCCACGCTTCTAAATAGTCGGGTTTTAAGAGTTCTTGATTAGGAGTTGATAAAGCGTCAGGGAGTTGAGTTAATTTTTGCATCCCTTTAACAATATTAAAACTGGGTTCTGCTAAAATAATTACAATCAAAAGCAGAATCGTTAAAGTCTGTTGAAGGGGAGTTAAGTTAAATTGCGATAACTGCGCTTCTATTTTATGTTTATATCCCCGATAAAGCAGGTAAAATCCTAAAAATGCCGTAATTAATGCGCCATGATAGGCGTGTCCTAAATCGCTTCTATCAAGGGTAATTCTCATGTAAACGGATGCAGCAACTAGGAGTAAAATAATCAGATAATTGTTTTGAATAAAAGAACGAAGTTTAAATTCATGATTTTTGAAGTCTAAGAGGAGATAAACTAAAACCGCACTTTGAACAAACATAGATAACCAAAAGGTTTGGGAAGTCCAGGTTAATTCTAGGGGGGGAAGGGGAATAAAGGAAATATAGCGTCCATATTTTCCCCAATATAAAACTTGAGAGATAATGGCATTAATTTGATTAAAACCTAGGAATATTAGACTAAAAATAGAAGTAACAATAATCCCAATTAACGATCCTTTTAACCATAAAATAGATGTTTTTTTGTTGATAAATAATGATAAAATAGAAGCACAAAGATAAACGGCGATAAAATAAATCGCTCGGTCATAAATATAGAAAAAACTACTCGGAATTGAAGCTCCAATTAATATAGATAACCATTGCGCTTGGTTGGTTTGAGTTTCCGCTACTCTAAAAAAACGTAAGGTTAAGGCTAATTGAATAATAAAACTGGTTCCCCTACGACCATCAAATTTATAGAAAACTCCATCAAAAACACAAAATAGAATACAGGAGATTAAAAATATTTTTAAGCGATTTTTATGGATTTGAGATAAATTAATTAATTCCCACAATATCCAAAAATACCCTAAACAGGTGATCACATTTTCTAGGTTGACAAATAACCGAGTTAAAGCAATACCATTATTTTGATTAGCGAGATTTGCTGCTAACCAACTAGGAAGGACATCAACGCCATAGCCATGAATTAAAACGGTATTGATAAAGGGTTGTTTGAGTTGTAGAAAGTTGGGTAAAAAGCCTAAAAATTCTCCTTCATGAAACGAATCTATTAAGATTGAATTAATTTTAAATTGGTTAAAAGGAGTATTAATTAACCAAGTCAGAAGTAAAATAGAACTGATTCCTATCCAAGTATAACGATGGTTAAGCACTCCTAAAATTGCTTTTAGGGGTTTTTGATTCAGATTTAAAACCAGAGTCGCAATTAAAGGAGGAGTTAGGAGTAAAATAATATATTTAATATAGTCTGTATAGGGACTAATATCCTCAATACTGGCTAAAGAAATCACCCCTGTTTGATGACTTCCAAAGGGAATTTTAATCGAATTGACCCAAGGAACTAGAATTAACCAAGTCGCTAAAGTGATGGTAAAAATGGCGGTTAAATTCACTTTAGCCTGTTGTTTTTGTTCAGACATTTTTAAGCAGGGAATAGGGAACAGGTAGGAAAAGTTGAATATTTTATTGTAGGGGTTGGGTCTCCCAACCCTCTATGGATTTGGGTTAGGAGGGACACCACCCCTACAGTTTTTTGACAAATTCAACACAGATTGCTACCGTTAAGATTGCAATTCAGAAACTTGATTAGATGATTGATTTTGGGATGAAAAGGAATACAACTTATGTCCTGTAAAACTAATCATCGCAACACAAGCAGCACTCGCTAAACGAGATAGGGTTGGATGCCATCCCAATTCATTTATTAACAGTTGTAATAGCCCTAAATTGGCTAATAAACTGTTTAAAGCAACCGTCGCAAATACACCATATTGAACAAACCAGTTTTTCCAATACACCCCAAATACAAACCGACGACTTAGCCAAAAGTTTGTACTTAATCCGATAAAATAACTAATTCCTAATGCAAAAACATACCATAAACCCGACTGGATGAGAATCGAAAAAACGAGAACATCGACAATAGTAGCTGCGCCACCTGTGAATAAATAGCCGCCAAATTCTCGTAAGGTTTTTAAGGTTTGGCGACGACGGGATAAGCGAGTATTGGTTGCTGCGGTTGTGGCGGCTTCTGCGCTGGCTTCTTCCACATATTCACTATCACTATTAACATCCCAGAGGTCATGTTTACCCGGAGTTAGAACGTTCTCCGCCGCAAAAATTCCCATTAATAAACTATGGTCTTGATTATTATACTTAAATGCGCCATAACGTCCCACTAATTGCAAGTTTTGGAAGGTTTGTAAATAGCCTTGAATTTCCGATAAAGCGGTTTGATAATTTCCAGCATAGATAGGATAGGTTCGAGATAAACGAACAATAAACCCATCAGAAATCGTTTGATTTTTTAATAATCCAATTTGGCGTAATTCTTTCGCAGCTAATATTCGCAGTTCATCTTCTGGACATTGCCATAAATCATCGCCAAAATTACACCAATATTCACAACAAAGGGGGGTTTGTTGAGTATTTGCTAACATTTCTGGCGACCAGTTGGCGAAATTTGTCACTCGTCCAACTTGAACTCTGGGGTCATTAATATATAACCAATTATCAGGGAAAATATTTCCGCCTTCTACCATTAAATAGACTAAAATTGTATTTCTAAATTTTAGCGATTTAGCTGCATCAATGACTTTTTCAGGCGGGGAAGATTGCAATTGTTGAACCAAATGCGTTAGAGGAATAGAAGAAATCACACCCCCACAAGTAACGGTATTTTCCTCTTTGGTGATGCGGTTTCTTAGAGTGATATGGGTGACTTGAGAATTTTGATGATGAACTTGAATAACTTCTGTATTTAATAAAATTGGTTGTTGATGTTGTTGTAAATAGTCGGCGATTTTTTCATAGAGTTGACCCGAACCTAAACGGGGAAATTGAAACTGGTCAATCAGATTTTTAACTTTACCATCATTGCCTAAAATAGCATTTTTAATCGCTTTTGATAAGGATAATCCTTTAATTCGTTGTGCGGCCCAATCTGCACTAATTTCTGTACAGGGAATTCCCCATAATTTCTCGGTGTAACCTTCAAAAAATATCTCTGCTAATCGTTTTCCAAATTTATTTTCAACCCATTCTGCAAAGTTATTCGTTTGGGATTTAGGAAATAATCGAACTGCTAAATAGGAGATAATAATTCTTAAAGTTTCAACGAATCCTAACGCGGATAAAACTTGTTTAGCTTTTAAGGGATAACTGAAATATTTTCCCCCATAATAAATCCGAGTCAGACGATTAACTGTAACTTGTTCATCTCCTAAAACTTCATCCCAAAGTTGCAAAACCGGAGCAATTTTTGTATAAAATCGATGGGGGCCGTAATCTAATATAAAGCCTTGATATTCTATACTTTTAGCTAATCCTCCGACTTGACTATCGCGTTCAACCACAACAACGGATTGACCTTGTTTCGTTAACGTATAAGCCGCAGCGAGTCCGGCTGGGCCAGCCCCTAAAATATAAATGGGTTCCATCACACCTAATATTATCGTTGGATAAATTGTCTCTATAATACAAGATTAATTCGATAGTTTAACAAACTTACCCGACGAATACAACAATAAATCCTGAAAACGGCTAGGATTGTTTAGGGTTAGGGTGTAGGATTGGGGTTGTACATCACTGACTTGATAGTCTTTCGTGACGACTGTATTTTTAGGCGTGAGAAAAAATAAGGTTTGGGGATTAGATAATTTTAGTTGATATTGATTGGGTTGAAGAGGCTTAACGATAATTTCATCTGTGGGTTCTAGCAGAGTATTCATCATTATTGATAAAATATTATCGGTATATAATCTAACTTTTTCAAAGGGTTTATCTGTTGATTTTTGCTCAAATTGAATATTAAAGCGATTATCAAAATTAAAAAGATAGAGTCCTTGGATTAATCCAGTTCGATATACATAAGCGCCTCTATAATTATCGGGAACACTGGTAATTATAGGGGATTCTATGGGCGTTTTTTGGAGACTGGTTAATAAACTTTGAGAGAGTTCTCCGGCGAATTTCCAATTTTGGTTAACTGAATGTAGGGATAATCCTAAACTAACTAATATAATCGAGGATAGAATTAAAGTCAGTTGAAAATTATTAGCTAAAATTGTAATGATTAACGCAATATAAATTGAGGTAAAACTAGAAGCCCAATATAAATAACGTTCTCCTTGGGTATCAAAGGGAGAAACAGAAACATTAATTGCAGGTAAAACACAAATCCAAAATCCAACGATTAATAAAATTAAGGTTTGAGGAATTTGAGAGGTTAGTTGATGTTTATGATAACTTAAAATAAAAGCCAATAAGGAGATGAGAATCACTCCCAATAATTGTGTAATCCAGATTGTTAAATTTGAGTTGAGTTGAGGTGATAAAAAGCTACGAGTTGGATAAATGATTAAATTGTATAAAATTTGAATCGGATTAAACTGAAGATGAATTCCTTCTCCATATCCCCCAATTAACGTTCCTAATTTTAAATATCGACAAACAAAATAAAACCCTAAAACGGCTCCGTACATTGAAACAATTGTCAAGAGTTTATTCAAAGTTCTGGGTTTTTCTTGTAAATATTGGTAGAGTTCATAGGCTAAAATTAACCCTGGAAAACTAACAATCGATTCTTTACATAATAACGCAGCTAAAAAGGCAGCTAAAGAGATCCAGAATTGTAAGGGTTGATAAAATTGTTTAAAGGTTAAATAGGTTGAAAAGGAGAGTAAGGCAAAAAATGTGGCAATAACATCAGTCCGGGCAGAAATCCAAGAAACAGCTTCAGAATGGGAGGGTAATAATAGAAAAATAAATCCGGCAAAATAAGGAAAAAATCGTTTTAATTTTAATTCTAATCTTAAATTTAAACTTAATAAAAATGCTATTATTCCCACTAAAAAGGCATTTCCTAAATGAAAGCCAAAATTAGTTAAATGGTAGCCAAAAGCATTTAATCCCCAGATTTTATAATCTAAAAAACTAATTAATCCCAATAGAGGACGAAAAAATAACGATTGACCATGTTGTTGATTAAACCACAACCCAAACGGCCCTAATTTAGACATTAAGGCAATTAAAACAAAATCATCCGAGAGAAAAAAACTATTAAAAATGTTAGAATAAGCAATCAACCCTGTAACAGCAATAATTCCGATTAAAATTATTGAATAACGAGAGATTTTGGAAAAAGATTTTGTCTTCATTACCGTGTTAAATTTGGGGCAACCGGATTCATGGCGAGTTTTTTCAGTATCAGGTTTTAAGATGATCCTGTCAAGTCATCAATTCTCCACAATTTATTTAAACTTTTTGAAAAAAATAGACCCTCAACAGGTAATATAAAATCAGTGAATTTTATCCCTCGTGATTCAACACAATCCATAGGCAGAGAGTTGACCTCTGTTCCTGACGTGTTATGCTCCACATTGAGTGTGTGAATATATTAAGAGGAGTGAATTTTTATGGTCGCAACACCCGCTCGGACTCAGAACTTTAGTTCGCTGCAAAAAGAAGCCAACACCGCCCAACCTCGAACTATCTCCCATTTTGGCTTTACTGATCAAGTCGGGGAACTCCCCACCACCCCCCTATTTGGAACCGATGGTATCCGGGGACGGGTTGGAGGACTCCTGAGTGCACCTCTGGCTTTACAAGTGGGCTTCTGGGCGGGTCAAGTTCTCCGACAACAGGCCCAACATCCCGGCCCGGTAATTTTAGGCCAAGATACCCGCACCTCTGGCAATATGTTGGCAATGGCCCTCTCCGCCGGATTAATTGCTGCGGGGCTGGAAGTTTGGCATATTGGGGTTTGTCCCACCCCAGGAGTTTCCTATTTAACCTTAACCTCTGAGGCTATTGGTGGAGTGATGATTTCCGCCAGCCACAACCCCCCAGAAGACAACGGAATTAAGTTTTTTGGAAAAGATGGTACAAAACTATCCACCGCCCTACAACAGCAAATAGAGGCGGGAATTAGAGGAACTGCCGATTTTCCCATTTCTTATAGCGACTGTGGCCAACACTATTATCGCCCCGAACTGATTCAAAATTATGCCCAATCTCTACATGGGCCGTTACTCTCTGTCTCGAATTTACACCGGATGCGGGTGGTTTTAGATTTAGCTTGGGGGGCCGCAGTTCCCTTAGCAGCCCAGGTATTTAGAGAAATGGGGGCGGAGGTGATTTGTCTCCACGATCAACCCAATGGCCATCAAATTAACGTTAATTGTGGGTCTACCCATTTACACGCTCTACAACAGACTGTTTTAGAGCATAAAGCGGATCTTGGGTTCGCGTTTGATGGGGATGCGGATCGGGTTTTGGCTGTCGATGGCCAAGGTCGAACGGTAGATGGGGATTATATTCTCTATTTTTGGGGTCAAACCCTCAGCCAAGCCGGACAACTCCCCGAAAATTTAATTATTTCAACGGTGATGGCTAACCTGGGTTTTGAACGGGCTTGGCAACAGTTCGGGGGCCAATTAATTCGGACTCCGGTAGGCGACCAACACGTTCACGCCGAAATGAAACGTACCGGGGCGATGTTAGGCGGTGAACAGTCGGGACATATTCTCTGTCACCATTATGGAATTAGTGGCGATGGGTTACTGACGGCGTTACATTTAGCGACCTTAGTGAAACGTTCCGGTCAGTCTTTGGCAGAATTAGTGAATAATAGTTTTCAAACCTATCCCCAACTGTTAAAAAATATCCGGGTTGAGGATGTTGATCAACGGCGTCATTGGCAAGAGTGCGAACCTGTGATTAAAGCAATTGAAACCGCAGAACAAGCGATGGGAGATCAAGGGCGAATATTAGTCCGGGCGTCGGGAACAGAACCTTTAATTCGGGTGATGGTAGAAGCAAAGAGCGCCGATTTAGCCGAATATTGGGCGAATCAGTTAGTCTGGACAGTAGAACAGTATTTGGTGAGTTAGTATTTTTATCTCTACTTTAGGCTTTTGGGATTTCCAAACCCCAAAAGCCACATATAAAATATTACATCTCCTTCCTATCCCCAAATCAAAAATTCCCTATCACAGATCTAGTCTGCATAGGAAATTTAGAGATTAAAGAATAAAAGATTAACTTTAAAAAGTTATCAGAAACACTGAAGATTGCAGAGAAACTGGAGTAGAGAATAGAGGTCAAGCCCTCGGTCTGTTAGTGTGTCTCGGCTGCATTCATCGCTGAACTTCCACCTAACACCTATAAACGGGTGTTCTGCCCGTGACCTTAACCCGTTAAACGGGTGAGAGCAATCATCTTGAGGTGGGCTTCCCACTTAGATGCTTTCAGCGGTTATCCACTCCGCACATGGCTACCCTGCGTTTACCGTTGGCACGATAACAGGTACACCAGCGGTGCGTCCTTCCCGGTCCTCTCGTACTAGGGAAGGCTCCTCTCAATGCTCTTACGCCTGCACCGGATATGGACCGAACTGTCTCACGACGTTCTGAACCCAGCTCACGTACCGCTTTAATGGGCGAACAGCCCAACCCTTGGGACGTACTTCCGCCCCAGGTTGCGATGAGCCGACATCGAGGTGCCAAACCTCCCCGTCGATGTGAACTCTTGGGGGAGATCAGCCTGTTATCCCTAGAGTAACTTTTATCCGTTGAGCGACGGCCTTTCCACGCAGTACCGTCGGATCACTAAGGCCGTGTTTCCACCCTGTTCGACTTGTAGGTCTCACAGTCAAGCTCCCTTCTGCCTTTACACTCTGCGAATGATTTCCAACCATTCTGAGGGAACCTTTGCGCGCCTCCGTTACCTTTTAGGAGGCGACCGCCCCAGTCAAACTGCCCCCCTGAAACTGTCTTCTACCCGGATTCACGGGTAATAGTTAGAATTCTAGCTCTACTAGAGTGGTATCTCACCGATGGCTCCATGATCCCCACAAGGATCACTTCCATGCCTCCCACCTATACTGCGCAAGCAAAGCCCGAACCCAATTCCAGGATACAGTAAAGCTTCATAGGGTCTTTCTGTCCAGGTGCAGGTAGTCCGTATCTTCACAGACAATTCTATTTCGCCGAGTCTCTCTCCGAGACAGCGCCCAGATCGTTACGCCTTTCGTGCGGGTCGGAACTTACCCGACAAGGAATTTCGCTACCTTAGGACCGTTATAGTTACGGCCGCCGTTCACCGGGGCTTCAGTCATCAGCTTTAGATTACTCCTGACCGACTTCCTTAACCTTCCGGCACTGGGCAGGCGTCAGCCCCCATACTTCCTCTTACGAGTTGGCGGAGACCTGTGTTTTTGGTAAACAGTCGCCTGGGCCTCTTCACTGCGACTTACTTGCATAAGCACTCCTTCTCCCGAAGTTACGGAGCCATTTTGCCGAGTTCCTTAGAGAGAGTTATCTCGCGCCCCTGGGTTTTCTCAACCTTCCTACCTGTGTCAGTTTCGGGTACAGGCATTGACAAATTAACGGTTTTAGGGCTTTTCTAGGAAGCTTGATGCTCTCTACTTCCCCTCCGTAGAGGGTCGGACTCCCGCCTTAGCTCAGTCTGTTTTCTCCAGACCTCAACACCTCGTACGGTTGCACCGGTAACCATCGTCCGGCTAGCACACACCTTCTCCGTTCCCCTGACCAATTTGCCAACGGTACGGGAATATTCACCCGTTGTCCATCGACTACGCTCTTCAGCCTCGCCTTAGGCCCTGACTTACCCTCCGCGGACGAGCCGTGCGGAGGAACCCTTAGGATTTCGGGGTGTAGGATTCTCACCTACATTTTCGCTACTCAAGCCGACATTCTCACTTCTGGTTCGTCCACACCTGCTTCCGCTAGTGCTTCTCCCTACGCCAGAACGCTCCCCTACCAATACATTAAAAATATATTCCACAGCTTCGGTACACCACTTAGCCCCGTTCATTTTCGGCGCAGCAACGCTTGACCAGTGAGCTATTACGCACTCTTTTAAGGTTGGCTGCTTCTAGGCAAACCTCCTGGTTGTCTCGGCATTCCCACCTCCTTTCTCACTTAGTGGTGATTTGGGGACCTTAGCTGGTGGTCTGGGCTGTTTCCCTCTTGACGATGGAGCTTATCCCCCACCGTCTGACTGGTTGCTTTCCTCTGGGTATTCAGAGTTTGACTCGATTTGGTACCGCTCTCGCAGCCCGCACCGAATCAGTGCTTTACCCCCCAGATTTTTCCGCAACCGCTGTGCCTCAACACATTTCGGGGAGAACCAGCTAGCTCCGGGTTCGATTGGCATTTCACCCCTAACCACACCTCATCCGCCGATTTTTCAACATCGGTCGGTTCGGACCTTCACTTGGTTTTACCCAAGCTTCATCCTGGACATGGTTAGATCACCCGGGTTCGGGTCTAAAAACAATGACGACTTCGCCCTCTTCAGACTCGCTTTCGCTTGGGCTTCGACATTTTCTGTCTTAACCTGCCATTGCCTTTAACTCGCCGGCTCATGCTTCAACAGGCACGCGGTCATCCGTTGAATCGGACTCCCACTGCTTGTAAGCTGACGGTTTCAGGTTCTGTTTCACTCCCCTTCCGGGGTTCTTTTCACCTTTCCCTCACGGTACTGTTTCTCTATCGGTCACACAGGAGTATTTAGCCTTACCTCGTGGTCGAGGCGGATTCACACGGACTTTCACGGGCTCCGTGCTACTCGGGATTCAGCTAGGCTTTTTGAGTTTTCGACTACAGGACTTTCACCTTCTTTGGTGCAGGTTTCATCTGCTTTGTCTAACTCTCTGAGTCCACTGTCGCTGTCCCACTACCCCAACAGGTAAACCTGTTGGTTTAGGCTGTTTCCCTTTCGCTCACCACTACTCGGGAAATCGCTTTTGCTTTCTTTTCCTCGGGCTACTAAGATGTTTCAGTTCGCCCGGTTCGCTCATACCCACCTATTTGATTCAGTGGGCTGTTTTTGGGTTGCCCCATTCGGACACCTCCGGCTCATCGCTCGCTTCCAGCTCCCCGGAGTTTATCGTCGGTCGCCACGTCCTTCTTCGCCTCTGTGTGCCAAGGTTTCCACCGTCAGCCCTTTCTATCTTGACCACTTGATTCTCTTTTGTTTGTGATTAGTTCTTCTGCTGAATGGGTCAGTTTCCTTTCCCTCAAATCAGAAGTTCTAACTACGAACTACTGCCAGTTTTGTTTCTCTGCAATTTTCAAGGTTCTGTCTGGACTTGCTAGTCCAGCATTCTTGCTGATTTGGCTCACGCAAGGTGCTGAATTGTCCGTTTTTTTAAACCTGAGTTTAAGAGTTTGAAAGCTTCTGTCTAATTCATTGTTCTCGCACGACCTGGGATGACTTCTGAGGGTGCTAGATTTTGTTGGGATGTTCGCACTCTACCCAGAAGTAGGTCTCCCTAAAAGGAGGTGATCCAGCCACACCTTCCGGTACGGCTACCTTGTTACGACTTCACCCCAGTCATCAGCCCTGCCTTCGGCACCCTCCCCCCTTGCGGGTTAGAGTAATGACTTCGGGCGTGGCTCACTTCCATGGTGTGACGGGCGGTGTGTACAAGGCCCGGGAACGGATTCACCGCAGTATGCTGACCTGCGATTACTAGCGATTCCTCCTTCATGCAGGCGAGTTGCAGCCTGCAATCTGAACTGTGCCAAGGTTTCTGAGATTCGCTCGCCCTCGCGGGTTGGCTGCTCTCTGTCCTTCGCATTGTAGTACGTGTGTCGCCCAGGACGTAAGGGCCATGCTGACTTGACGTCATCCTCACCTTCCTCCGGTTTGTCACCGGCAGTCTCGCTAGAGTTCCCAACTTAATGATGGCAACTAACGACGAGGGTTGCGCTCGTTGCGGGACTTAACCCAACATCTCACGACACGAGCTGACGACAGCCATGCAGCACCTGTCTTCTGGTTCCCTAAGGCACTCTCAACTTTCATCAAGATTCCAGAGATGTCAAGTCCTGGTAAGGTTCTTCGCGTTGCATCGAATTAAACCACATACTCCACCGCTTGTGCGGGCCCCCGTCAATTCCTTTGAGTTTCACACTTGCGTGCGTACTCCCCAGGCGGGAAACTTAACGCGTTTGCTCCGGCACTGCCCGGGTCGATACAGGCAACACCTAGTTTCCATCGTTTACCGCTAGGACTACTGGGGTATCTAATCCCATTCGCTCCCCTAGCTTTCGTCCCTCAGTGTCAGTTATAGCCCAGCAGAGCGCTTTCGCCACCGGTGTTCTTCCTGATCTCTACGCATTTCACCGCTACACCAGGAATTCCCTCTGCCCCTACTATACTCTAGCTCCCCAGTTTCCACTGCCTTTACGAAGTTAAGCCTCGCTCTTTAACAGCAGACTTGAGGGGCTACCTACGGACTCTTTACGCCCAATCATTCCGGATAACGCTTGCATCCTCCGTATTACCGCGGCTGCTGGCACGGAGTTAGCCGATGCTTATTCCTCAGGTACCGTCACTTTCTTCTTCCCTGAGAAAAGGGGTTGACAATCCAAGAACCTTCCTCCCCCACGCGGTCTTGCTCCGTCAGGCTTTCGCCCATTGCGGAAAATTCCCCACTGCTGCCTCCCGTAGGAGTCTGGGCCGTGTCTCAGTCCCAGTGTGGCTGATCATCCTCTCAGACCAGCTACTGATCGTCGCCTTGGTAAGCCTTTACCTTACCAACTAGCTAATCAGACGCAAGCCCCTCTCTAGGCGATAAATCTTTTACCTTTCGGCTCATCCGGGTTTAGCAGTCGTTTCCAACTGTTGTCCCCGTCCTAGAGGCAGGTTCTTACGTGTTACTCACCCGTCCGCCACTAAATCCCGAAGGATTCCGTTCGACTTGCATGTGTTAAGCAGACCGCCAGCGTTCATCCTGAGCCAGGATCAAACTCTCCATTTTGAAGAATCTGTTGTTTTTGGCTCCAAAACTTGTTTCTCAAAGTTTTGGAATTCTTTGCTTAATTTCAGAGTTTGTGTTAAACTCCTTGACTAAGACTGAATTCCTATGACGAGAAAAAATGTGTCAACTTGGCTTTCAAACTCTTAAGTTGTCCAGGTTCGGCGTGTCTTTTGTTTTTCGACACTCTTATCAATCTATCAGCTAGTTCTGGATTTGTCAACCCTTTTGCCAAAATATTTTTCGATTGTCTTCTCTCCCTTGATTTAAAAGGGTTTTGGGTTTATTGGGGTTTAATATTTTTTATATAAATATAAATATCGCAATCCTAAATCGGTTGTCATCATTGCAGACCTGGATGAAATCACTGAACGTCCATTCTGAGATGGCTTTTTGTCTTTTGCCCGGAAATTTTCAAAACCCATCATTATATATAGGGTTAACAGTATGATAGTCAAACAGGAAAAATACAACGATTGACCCAAAACCCCATCTTCACCCAACGGTCAACAGCTAACAGTCAACAGTCAACAGTCAACAGTCAACATCCCATGTCAACGACCTTTTCTCGTACTCCTTTATATAACGTCTCGGTTGAGTTCAATGGCCGCATGGTGCCTTTTGCGGGTTGGGAAATGGCGGTTCAGTTTACAGGAATTAGCCGAGAACATGAAGCCGTCCGACAAGCGGTGGGAATGTTTGATATTTCCCACATGGGTAAATTTATGCTGCGAGGGGAACGTCTGATTGATGCTTTACAAGCTCTTGTTCCCTCAGATTTGAGCCGTTTACAACCCGGTGAAGCCCAATATAGTGTTTTATTAAATGTCCAGGGCAAAATTTTAGACGATATTATTTTTTATGATCAAGGCATTGATCCAGTGACAAATCTGTCCCAAGGGCTAATGATTGTGAATGCGGCGACTAAATCACGGGATAAAGCTTGGATTAGTGCCCATATTGAGGATCAAGGGGTAACATTAGAGGACTTATCCAGAGATCAAGTCTTATTAGCTGTTCAGGGGCCACAAGCTGAAGCTACATTACAACCCTTGGTCAAGGATGATCTTTCTCAGGTTAAATTTTTTGGTCATATTAATACAACAATTTTGGGAAAACCTGCGTTTATTGCCCGCACAGGATACACCGGAGAAGATGGATTTGAAATTATGGTGGCTCCTGATATCGGTATTGAATTATGGCAAAATTTAGCCGCAGCAGGTGTAATTCCTTGTGGTTTAGGAGCCAGAGATACCCTACGTTTAGAAGCAGCAATGGCTTTATATGGGCAAGATATTGATTTAACCACAACTCCTTTAGAAGCGGGTTTAGGTTGGGTTATTCATTGGGAAACGAAAGGTAAATTTATTGGTCGTCGCGCCTTAGAACAACAAAAAGCGAATGGTGTTACTCAAAAATTAGTCGGGTTAGAAATGCAAGGACGACATATTGCGCGTCACGGATATCCGGTTTTATTTAATAGTGAAAGAGTGGGAGAAATTACCAGTGGTACTTTATCCCCAACGTTAGGAAAAGCGATTTCAATGGCCTATGTTCCCGCAGAATTATCCAAAATTGGTCAATTCTTAGACATTGAAATTCGCGGTAAAACCTACCCCGCAACTGTTGTTAAACGTCCCTTTTATCGTTCTCCTCATCGTCCTAAGAAATAAGCACTCCTGAGCAGTGGCTAACCGTCAACAGCCTGTAGAGACGTTGCATGCAACGTCTCTACAGAGTCAACAGTCAACAGCCAACTATGAAATTACTGACGATTGGATGGCGGGAATGGGTGGCGTTACCGAGTTTGGGGATTGGACAAATTAAAACCAAAATTGATACAGGTGCGCGTTCATCGAGTTTACACGCTTTTGATATTCAGATTGTTGAATTTCAGGGTAAACAACGAATTCGGTTTAAAGTACATCCCATCCAACGCGATACAATCAATACGGTTAGTGCTGAAGTAGACTTACTAGAATATCGTCCCGTCCGTAATTCTGGCGGACAGACGGAATTAAGACCTGTGATTTTAACGGATATTGAACTGATGGGAAAACGATGGTTAATTGAATTAACTTTAACAAATCGAGATGCGATGGGATTTCGGATGCTATTAGGAAGACAAGCAATCAGAGGACAGTTTTTAATTGATTGTCGTCAATCCTTTTTAAGTAATTCTAAATAGAGCAGAAAACCCAACAGTTTAACGGTATTGATTGTTATGAAAATTGCGATCTTATCCCAAGATAGTTCCCTATATTCTACCAGAAGACTGAGAAAAGCCGGGGAACAACGGGGTCATGAGATACAGATTATTGATTATTTAAGATGTCATATTTCGATTACTTCCCCGAATCCAACTGTTATTTATGAAGGGAATGATTTAGAAGAATTTGATGCAATTATTCCTAGAATAGGCGCGTCAAAAACATTTTATGGAACGGTAATTGTCCGTCAGTTTGAACTCATGGGAGTGTTTACCTTAAATGAATCCCAAGGGATTGCACGTTCCCGTGATAAATTATATGCTTTACAAGGGTTGGCGAAAGAAGGAATTCGTTTACCGAAAACCGGATTTACCACTTCTATTAAAGATATTGATAGTTTAATTAAACTTGTGGGGGGTGCTCCTTTAATTGTTAAACTATTAGCAGGAACTCAAGGCATGGGGGTAATTTTAGCTGATAGTTATCAATCTGCTAAATCGATTATTGAAGCTTTTCAAGGGTTAAATATTGATGTTTTAGTGCAAGAATTTATTCATGAAGCAGATGGTTCAGATTTGCGCTGTTTAGTGATTGGGGATAAAGTTGTGGCGGCGATGAAACGACTCAGCAACCCTGGAGAATTTCGCGCTAATTTACATCGAGGAGGGAAAGCTGAAAATGTTAAATTAACCGCAGAAGAACGTAATATGGCGATTAAAGCCGCAAAAGTGATGGGATTAAAAGTTGCAGGCGTTGATCTAATTCGTTCCCATAAGGGGCCGTTGGTTTTAGAGGTAAATTCATCCCCTGGATTAGAAGGAATTGAAACCATTACGGGTATTGATGTTTCGGATAAAATTATTGAATTTTTGGAGAAAAATGCCATGAAAGGAAAAGTAGAGAAAGCTGAGGGTAAAAATTAGAAGCGATCGCTTTTTTGTTATTTGTTATCAAAAAGCGATCGCTTTGCTATAATTATTAAAATAATTTTATGAAACAGACTTTTTTAATCAAGAGTATGTTAAAATGTTAAACAACGGAGGTACAACAAAATGGCACTAACGGCTCAACAGATCGCAGACTTAATGCCGGATACCAGTCAATTAGAAAGTGATGAACCGGAGATGGAAAGTTCTTTACATTATTTACAATTAGCTTTATTGGTTTCTGGTTTAGATTGGCTCTGGCGAGATCGAGAGGATTATTTTATTGGGGCTAATTTAACCGTTTATTATAGTCAACAACAACTCAAAAATCGAGAATTTAGAGGCCCAGATTTTTTTGTTGCCAAAAATACAGCCAAACGTCCGCGTCGGTCTTGGGTCGTTTGGCAAGAAGACGGTAAATATCCTGATATCATTATCGAATTGCTCTCAGATTCTACCGCTAAAGTTGATCGACAAGAAAAGAAAATTCTCTATCAAAATCGGTTTAGAACCCCTGAATATTTCTGGTTTTCTCCCGAAGATTTAGAATTAGCTGGATTTCGCTTAAGCGGGGAAGACTATCAACCCATTTTGATTAATGAATTGGGGTTATTATGGAGTGATGTATTAGGGTTAAATTTGGGAATTTATAACAATCAATTGCGTTATTTTAGTCCAGAAGGTGAATTAATTCCCACTCCAGAAGAAGCCGCACTCCAAGCTCAAACTTTCGCAGAAACCGAACGTCAACGGGCTGAACAGGAATGTCAACGAGCCGAACAGGAACGTCAACGAGCCGAAACCGAACATCAACGGGCCGAAACCGAACATCAACGGGCCGAAACCGAACGTCAACGAGCCGAACGTTTAGCCGAACAACTGAGAGCATTGGGGATTAATCCCGACTAAGTAGGCCAAACTATTTGATTCTCAAAATCAAAGAATTCTTCATACCTCTGTAGAGACGTTGTATACAACGTCTCTACAGGGGTATTTGTCGTTCAAGAGAAGCCGAAGATGAGAAAGGCGGGTTATAATTTGTTACGGAAGTTAGCAAAACTATAAGTTTTATGAGTAAACCCGCCGTGAATTCGTTTTTTGTAGGTCGCGCCTTAGCGGAAGGACTGTACGAACAACTGGGAAACAGTCTGGCCAACTTCCTGAGTGAACTGGGGAAATTTGACGCCGAGCAGAAAGAAAATCTGCGACAATTTACCCAACAAGTGATGGAACGCGCCTGTCAAGAAGCCGGAACTGTTGTCACAGACAGTCCCTCCTCCTTTAACTCCCCATCCTTTAACGGTGAACCTGTAGATTTACAAGCCACCATTGACGAACTGAGGGCGGAAGTGGCGGAATTGCGCTCCGAACTCCAACGGTATCGTAATCGTACCGTGTAAACTCTCTTGTAGTAAAAGTCACGGGATTATTGGGTCAACTTAATTTTGGAAACGGTCGTGTCTGTTAATAACTCAATTCGGGGTTCCGATTCGGAGCAACGGATTCATCCGCCTTCAGTAACTCCCCCTCGCAAAAATTATGGGGGAAAAGCTTACCGTTGGAACCGCAAAAATTATTCCCGTCAACGACGTTTTATTGATATTTGGACGTTTGTATTGACGTGGTTAACTTGGTTGTGGATCGATAGTAAAAAATGGAGTTACCGGGGCGGTTTTACCGAAGAAAAAAAGAATGCTCGTCGTCGAGCGCAAGCGATTTGGGTAAGGGAAACCTTTTTAGAGTTAGGGCCAACATTTATTAAAGTTGGACAATTATTTTCCACCCGTGCCGATTTATTTCCCATAGAATATGTAGAAGAACTCTCCAAACTCCAAGATAAAGTTCCCGCTTTCAGTTATGAACAAGCCGAGGAAATTATCCTAGAAGATCTGGGTAAAACCGTTCAAGATTTATTCCAAAATTTTGATCCGATTCCCTTAGCGGCAGCAAGTCTGGGTCAAGTTCACAGAGCCCAACTGCATTCCGGTGCAGATGTGGTGGTTAAAGTTCAGCGCCCTGGACTGAACAAATTATTTGAAATTGATTTAGGCATTCTGCGAGGTATTGCCCGTTATTTCCAGAATCATCCTCGTTGGGGTAAAGGTCGAGATTGGGTCGGTATTTATGACGAATGTTGTCGGATTTTGTGGTTAGAAATCGACTATCTAAATGAAGGTCGAAATGCTGATACTTTCCGACGCAATTTTCGTAATTGTGATTGGGTAAAAGTGCCACGAGTTTCTTGGCAATATACCGCCCCCAGGGTTCTGACCTTAGAATATATTCCAGGGATTAAAATCAGCAATTATGAAGCCTTGGAAGCATCAGGACTCGATCGCAAAGAACTCGCCCAAATGGGAGCTAAAGCTTATTTACAACAACTCCTAAATCATGGCTTTTTCCATGCCGATCCCCACCCCGGTAATATTGCCGTTAGTCCCGGTGGCGAACTGATTTTTTATGATTTTGGCATGATGGGACAAATTACCTCTAATCTGCGGGAAAAACTCATGGAAACCCTATTTGGGATTACTCAAAAAGATGGGGATCGGGTGATGAAATCCTTGATTGCGGTCGGAGCACTCGCACCAACGGGGGATATGGGGCCAGTGCGTCGGTCGATTCAATATATGTTGGATAACTTTATGGATCAACCCTTTGAAAATCAATCCATTGCCTCCATCAGTGATGATCTTTATGAAATTGCTTATGACCAACCCTTTCGATTTCCCGCAACCTTTACCTTTGTAATGCGGGCATTTTCCACCTTAGAAGGAGTAGGAAAAGGACTCGACCCCGAATTTAACTTTATGGAGGTGGCACAGCCGTTTGCCATACAACTTATGTCTGATGGAAATCTGCCCAATACCGCCAATAGTATTTTTAATGAAATCAGCCGCCAAGCGGTTCAAGTCAGTTCCTCGGCTTTGGGTTTACCGGGACGCATTGAAGATACCCTGGAAAAACTCGAACAGGGAGATATCCGAATGCGGGTTCGTCTGGCGGAAACCGACCGGGTATTAAGACGGGTGAGCAATGTCCAAATGGGAACAAATTACGCTGTCCTGATCAGTGCCTTCACTCTATCAGCTACACTGTTATTGATTAGTGATCAGGTGGGATTAGCTCTTGTTGTACTCTTCTTAGCATTGGCGATGGGGATTGCTTTCTTGAGATTGTTGCGACGGATTGATCGTTTGGATCGGATGATGTAAACCCTTAATCCGGTAGTCACATCAACGATGACTTTTAGAGTCAGAGATTTTTCGATGTCGCGCCGCACTTCTAACCCACTCTCAATCGCAGATATTGGAAAATTTTAGAATAAAACCCTCTGGGGAGTTAGAGGTTAACTCATATTTGTTTATGAAACGTTATTTCGCTGGGATGACGGATACAGGCAATGTTCGCAACGTCAACCAAGATGCTTACTATATTGATCCTGAAGGCCGTTTTTTCATTGTCGCTGATGGCATGGGTGGACACGCCGGAGGTCAAGAGGCGAGTTTGATGGCTACTCAAACCATTAAAGAATACATCCTTGAGCATTGGGATAGTTCTGATCAATCCCCCATTCTGCTCAAAAATGCGTTTGTAGCTGCCAATAACGCCATTTTAAAGGATCAGCAAAAACATCCTGAACGCTCGGATATGGGAACAACGGGGGTTGTAGCTTTATTCCGCGAAGATGAGGAGAATCCTTGGTTTGCCAATGTCGGAGATTCCCGTTTATATCGTTTACGCGGACATCAGTTACAACAAATTACCGAAGATCAAACTTGGGTGGCTCAAGCGGTGAAACGCAATGCCTTAACTCCTGATGAAGCTCGGACTCATCCTTGGCGTCATGTTCTGTCTCAGTGTTTGGGACGCGAAGATCTGGCGGAAATTAGTATTGATCAGATGGATGTCCAGCCGGGAGATCGCCTGTTATTATGCAGTGATGGGTTGACCGAAGAACTCGCCGATACGATCATTGCTTCTAATCTCAAATCGATCCGAGCTTGTGAAACAGCAGCCACTGCTTTAATCAAAGCCGCCAAAGATCGGGAGGGACGGGACAATATTACGGTGATTATTATAGCGGTGGGCTCCTTAGACAGTTAATCCCTGGTAATTGATGATGCGTGTGATCGGTTTGATCAGTGGAACTTCGGTGGATGGGATTGATGCGGCTCTGGTTGAGATTACAGGATCTCAAAGGGATTTGAAGGTGGAATTCTTGACGGGAGCAACTTACCCCTATCCTTCGGAGTTGCGATCGCAAATTTTGCAGGTGTGCAGTGGAACACCCCTTTCAATACTAGAATTGGCTGCATTGGATGATGCGATCGCCCAGGCTTTTGCCGAAGCCGCCTTAAGCTTACAACAGTCCTCTGAACCTGCTGAACTCATTGGCTCCCACGGTCAAACGGTGTTTCATCGTCCTCCCATCGGGGATCAACTGGGTTACAGTCTACAACTGGGACGAGGGGAAGTGATTGCCCATTTAACGGGTTTAGTAACGGTGAGTAACTTTCGGCGGGCGGATATTGCCGCCGGAGGTCACGGGGCCCCCCTGGTTCCGATTCTTGATGCTTGTCTGCTTCGCCATCGAGAATATAATCGCTGTATTCAAAATATTGGCGGAATTGGCAATGTCACCTATCTCCCTAAAACGGACAATCAGATCTTAGGTTGGGACACTGGGCCGGGAAATACCTTACTGGATTTAGCGGTACAATATTTTTCTCAAGGGACTCAAACCTATGACCAAGATGGGGCTTGGGCGGCGATGGGAACGCCCTATATGCCTTTAGTTGAAACCTGGTTACAGCAAGATTTTTTTCAACAACCGCCTCCAAAATCAACGGGACGAGAATTATTTGGCTGGGAATATTGGCAACGGTGTTTAAGGGAAATGGAACCCTATAATTTAAGTCCCGCCGATGTTTTAGCCACATTAACCGAATTAACAGCGACTTCGATTTATCAGAGTTATTGTCAATTTTTGCCGCAGTTACCCGATCAGGTTTTATTGTGTGGAGGGGGTAGTCATAACCGCTATTTACAACATCGGTTACAAACTTTATTGACTCCTATTCCTGTGTTTTCGACTTCCGAACTAGGCTTAAATGCTGATTTTAAAGAAGCAATCACCTTTGCTGTTTTAGCTAAGGAGCGATTATTAGGAAACCCGGTCAATTTATCCTCGGTAACGGGGGCAGCCTCTGAGGTTTTACTGGGAGAAATTCATACCGTCTTGACTCCGAACATGATACGATAATAATAAAGAAATTAAAGAGATAACATTCACATCTCCTACAACGAAAGTTGTGTTTTCTTGGGGGTTGAAAAGTTTTAGTCTGGGTGCGAATAAGGGTGGGACTGTGGCGCACACATTTTTGATGGAATCTGGTCAATGGTTATTAGAAGGAAATTGGCTTGACCGTGATCAAATGCCGATTACCGTTCGTGGAAAAACAGTAGTTGCTTGGCATCAAAGCGACTGGTTCAGTATGGTGACAAAATTAGTGTTTCCGGGTACTGAGCGCGAAGATATTGTTTTACAGTATCGGGGAAGATTAGATAGTAACGAAAGAGAATATACGTTTGTCTTACAACATAGTCAATTGGGCAAAATCGAAGGCGAAGGTTTAATTGGCCCTGAATCTATTGTGCAACGTTATCGAGTGTTGGGAGATGAACGCCAACGTCGGAATGGGTTTGAAACTTTACGGAAAATTGATTCCAGCCATTACTATTATTCCAGTGGAACGATGGCGGGACATTCTCTGAATTTAATTAATGTGATGGAAGCAACACTAGAACGTAAATCGTAGACCAACCGAGTAGACTCTAATCTTTTAGTTGTTATCAACATAAATTTAACTCAACATGAATCTAAACCAGGGGTGACTAGAATTCATCAGATGGCTTCAGGTTTAAGAAGCAGGTTGACGCCCCATTACCCTTAACTTGTTTCCTAGCACAGAAAAAAAGTGAGAGATAGAGGTCGCCTACTGCGACACCTTCAAGTTTTACTCCTGAACAAAAGTGGGTTCTAAACCCCAGTGGTGTTTGAGAAAATGCTGGTACATATTTTCTCGCATCATCATGTGTTCATAGAGATTGATTAAAAATTCTTGAGCTTGCTCTCGACTCATCTGACCCACTTGCAGCTTAAAGGAAGTGAGGTTAAATTGTTGCTCAAGAGATAATTGTGCAGGTTGGCTCATGGTTAACTCCTATCGGCTCTCTAGTATTATTAACAACTGTAACAACTATTTGACAAACCGTCCATTCTCCTCTAGGGAGATGTCTGTTATGAAGATAGCAAATCTTTTGAGAGATGGTGTAGCACAGGATACCAGTTTTAACCATAACGGGAAGAAATCCCAAGATTGAAGGCAAATTTCAGACTCCATAATCAGGAATCGTCCCAGTTTGATGTGTTAAACTCATATAGAGTATTTGCAAATCTTATAAGATTTTGATTTCTGACTCATAAGATAAGGATGTGAAATTAAACATGACTCCTGCTAAAACAGATCAACCCAGACCCTTCTGGAGTCGATTCCGTTTTCTTCCCTACAGTGCGTTAGGTATTCTAATTTTTTATTTTAATTCCACTTGGGATGTTAATTTTTTTGTTAGGGGATATTTAACACTACTTGAAGTTCAAACTGCTATCATTTTGTTATATTTTCTCATGGCTCGGCTTTCCAAAAGCCAAAACCATAAGATCGATCTTTAGTTGCGACTCATTTTAATCTTATTAACCATTTCAATCTTTCATCTTCAGGAGAAAACTCGATGAAAAATAAAATCGCAGCCGCATTACTGGCTTTCTTTTTCGGAGGTTTTGGAGTTCATAAGTTTTATTTAGGAGAAAATTTCGGCGGAATTCTTTATTTATTGTTTTGTTGGACATTTATTCCCGCGATTCTAGCTTTTTTTGATTTTCTCGGTTTACTGTTAATGTCGGATCAAGCCTTCAATGCTAAATTTAATCCTGGTGTTCCCTACTCTGCTTTAAATGGTAGCCGTTCGGCGCAGGATATAACAGTAGCAATGTCTCAACTAAAAACCCTCTATGATCAAGGTGCAATTACCGCCGAAGAATACGAAGAAAAACGCCGGAAATTATTAAAAGAACTGTAAACATCAAGTAGGAGTGACATTGAACGTGTCCAATCTATCCGTATGGTTTCAGAAAGTCCCCCAGTGGTTATACTGGTCTTTATTTCCCGTATTAGGTGGTTTAGCCATTGTTTATGCGGGAAATAAAACCAAAACTCAATCTTGGATTTATACAGGTTTAGGGTTTGTTACTGCGGCTTTTATTTTATCCCATTCCTCCTTGGGGGGAATCGTTTGGGTCGCTCAAATTATCACAGCGATCGCTCTGAGAAAAGAATTTTTAGCTAAAACATTTCATGATCCACTATCGGGTTCAAATGAATCTCATCTGATCCAATTAATTGCTAAACATCGAGCTAAAATTGATATTAATAATTGTTCCAAACATGATTTAGTACATGGATTGGATTTACCGATTGTTTATGCTAATGAAATTGAAGAAATGAAACGGGAAGGTTATAATTTTACAAGTTTAGAAGAACTTTCGGAATTGATTGGTGTTCCTGAATCGACTTTGCAACGAATCGCACCGTTAGTTTTATTTAGTTTTGATATTAATAAAGAAATTCATCATTCCTGGCGTCGGTTAAATGTTTTATCTATTGATGAATTAGTGAATTTAGGGCTACCCATCAATGCAGCTAAAATTATCGCTTTAGAACGTCAACAACGAGGGGGTTATAAGTCTTTCCTTGATTTTAAAAAACGGACACAATTGCCATTACATCTCTATCGTCATATTTTATAATTAGAGATTATGAGAAAGTTTGAAGTCATCTGGGTTCTGAAAAAGCACTGTTTTTCAGTAAAAATACTGAACTCTCTAGTTAAAAATATTTTTAAAATTCAGTAAAAATACTATTGACTCTGATCGCGATAAGGCTGAAAATTAGATTGAGAGTTAAATAGTAACTCAATTTAAAATATCCAAAACCACATCTGACATCTTTCTGCTAGATAATTATTCTCACTTAATATCAATTGTTAAGTGAAACTTTCGATTTTGAGTTCTTCAAAATACTTTTAAAAATCACAACATTTTTAAATTAATTTGTTGTTTTATCAGAAAAGTATTTTGATTTAGGTTTAATATTTTCCAGGAGAAATTATGGGCTTATTTGATCGAGTTCGTTTGTCTAAAGGATCTAAAAATGAAGTAGCTTTAGGCCCTGCTGAAGCCTTTGCAGGAATTGCACTCATTGTGATTGGATCAGATGGTCATATTGCTGATTCTGAAGTTGAATTATTAATCCCTTTATTACGACGAATGCACCTGTTCCGTAGCTATCCGTCTGAAGTCTTGCAAAGAATGTTTGATAAGTTAGTTGGCATTTTACGTCGTCAAGGTATTGACGTATTAATGCAAGCTGCAATTCAAGCTTTACCCCATGATTTGTATGATACTGTTTTTGCGGTTGCTACCGATTTAATCTTAGCTGATGGAGAAGTTACCGAAGAAGAAGAAAATTTGTTAAGCAGTTTGTGTGAAGCGTTAGAAATTTCTGATGAAATTGCACAAGAGATCATTCGAGTAATGCTGATTAAAAATAAAGGCTGATCTCTGCTAATTCACCAGGCGTTTATTTTCGATCATGTGATTTTTTTTCACATGATCGAAAATTATACAATCTTCCTTTGTGTCTTAGTACCTTTGTGGTTCCTTTTTTACTAAATTAAATCTCCAACATAATTAATTACAAACCCTACAAATGCAGAGGATCAATATCAATTGTAATATAAACAGAACCCGAATTAAACTCAGAGAACTTAGGTAAAATAATAGAAGAATCTTGAGAGGTTTTGAGCAGAATTTGCCAGCGATAACGGTTAGCGACCCTGAGAATAGGGGCGGGGGCGGGGCCTAATAATTCAAAATCAGAATTAGGATTATTTTCTACTAAAAATTCTGCTAATCTTTGGGCGGTTTGTTCAACATCTTGCTGATTAAAACTACTTAACCGTAATAATATTAAACGACCATAGGGCGGATAATTTAACTCCTGTCGCTGTTGTAATTCTGTGGCGACAAAAGATTCATAATCATGACGTTGTACCGCTTGAATAACGGGGTGTTCGGGGGTGTAGGTTTGTAGAATCACTCGCCCTGGATCATTCCCTCGTCCCGCCCGTCCTGCGACTTGTACTAAGGTTTGAAAAGCCCGTTCACTGGCGCGATAATCTGATAAATGTAATAACCCATCTGCTGATACAATTCCCACTAAACTCACAGACTCTAAATCTAATCCTTTAGTTAACATTTGAGTTCCGACTAATAAATCGGCTTCTCCATTCGCAAATTGAGTTAATAGAGTACGATGAGCATTTTTTCGAGAGGTGGTATCACTATCAAACCGAATACATTTTAACTCAGGAAATAAACGATTTAATTCTTCTGTCACCCGTTGCGTTCCACTGCCAAAATGTTTAAAATAAGGAGAGTCACACTCAGGACAGCGTTGGGGATAGAGTTGACTATAATTACAATAATGACATCTTAAAAGTTGGGCGGCGTCGGGATGTTCGTGATGATAAGCGAGGGAAACATCACAATGGGGACATTCCATCACATAACCACAACTCCGACAGGAAACAAAGGTACTATGTCCCCGACGATGAATAAATAATATCCCTTGTTGACGAGTTGCTTTTAATTGATGTAGGGCGGTTTGTAAATCATAACTAAAAATAGATCGATTTCCCTGACGCAATTCTTGACGCATATCAACGATTTTAATTGGGGGAAGGGGTCGCGCTTGAATGCGTTCGGGAAGGGATAAATAAAACCGATTTTGTTGGTTTTTGTGTTTAATTTCTAACCAACTTTCTAACGATGGAGTTGCTGATCCTAAAATTAAGGGACAATTTTCTAATTCAGCCCGCCATTGAGCAACTTTTCGAGCATGATAACAAGGAGAGGGTTGATCTTGTTTGAAACTGCTATCATGTTCTTCATCTAAAATAATTAATCCTAATTTCGGTAAAGGTGCGAAAATAGCAGAACGAGTTCCGATAATAACATAGGGTGTCCCTGTTAACATTTGTCGCCAAGTGTCATAACGTTCTGTTTGAAAACCACTATGATAAACTAAAACTTGATCACCAAAACGCGCACGAACTCGATCAGTAAGTTGTGGAGTTAAACCGATTTCGGGTACTAAGAGAATAACTGATTTTTGTTGGTTTATAACAGGTGCGATCGCTTGTAAATAAACTTCTGTTTTTCCTGATCCGGTTACGCCATGTAATAAAGCTTCAGAAAATCCAGTCAGATTGTTAATAATTTCCAGAGCTTTTAATTGAGAATGATTAAGTTGTTTAGGTTGATCTGGGAGTTGTTCTATTTCTTGAGCTAGTCTTAAAACTTCCCTTTCTTCAATTTCAATATAACCTTTTTCTGCAAGAATTTTTAAAGTATTATGAGTTGTCTTACAAACCTTTACAAAATCACTTAACCACATTTCACTACCGTGATTCTTGAGAAAAATCAGAATTTCACGATGTCGTTTATGTAGCTTTTCTACTACAAAAGGATCAATAGTTAAAGAGATAGCTGCTTTTAATTTAGGTTTTGGGCGATTAGAATCATCCGAATAAAGTTCAATCCAGCCTCGATTTAATAAATCTTTTTGTCCTTGTTGAGCATTAATTACTTTTTCATTAATTTCTTTCCAACTTAAATCATTATCTTGTTCTAGTAATAGGGAAAGTATCTTTTTCGCAGATGTTCTTAAAAGTTCAGAAGCACCTGGAGGAATAACTTCTTTAATTAAACGAATACGCAGTTGGGGTGTACTTAATAAACCTGGAGGTAATGAGGTGCGAATAACATCAATGAGTTCAGTCTGATAATAACTAGAGATTTGTGTAAGTAGCTGGCATAAATGTTGAGGTAAATAGGCTTGATCAATCTCTAATATTGCTTTAATTTCTTCTGATTTCCAATGAGGAGGAAGTTGATTAATAAATTGAATAACTATTCCTCTTTTGATTTGATTCCTAACAGGAATACTCACAATACACCCTAATTGCACATTCATTTGTAATGGCACTCTATAAGTGTATAGTTTTGGTGTCTCTACATCTTTTGGATCTGTTATTATTTTACTAGAACCAAAATAAACTAATACTTCAACAAATTGTTCTGAACCAAAAGCAGAATTATCCGAATCATTCTGATAGTAAGATGCACCAGATTCAGCAACAATAAACTTAGATTGATCGCAAGTCAAAGAAGACATCAGTAGTTTTTGTTGATAGTTAACTCCGAGAAGAATAGCGGGTGACGGGTGAGGAATAAGACACCGGACACCGACACCGCTTAGATTAAGTATTCCCTAATAAATCGACGATTGCTTGTCGTTCAGAGGAATGAGAATTAAACACTTGACGGGTATCCGTAATTAACCAATCAAGTGCCGCCGCTTGGACATCAATAGAGGCTCCGAGCTTATCCACACAATAGCGCCCAAATACCAATTTATCGACTAAACGCACTCCTGGCCCCAAACGAGAATATTCAAAAATCACGCTATTGTCCACATAGGCATCGCTGCAAACCCAGCAGTTAGGGCCAATCATCGTGGGGCCAATAATTGTTGCACCGTCTTCAATGCGAGTCATCCCGCCAATATAAACCGGGCCTTGGATATTGACTTGATCCCAATTCACCGCCACATTCAACCCCGTATACACCCCAGGACGTACCTGTTGACCGGGGACAGAAACATTTTGGATATATCCTAATAACACACTGCGAATCGCTTGCCAATAGTCGGGGACTTTCCCAATATCCACCCATTTAAAATCCATTGAAATCCCATAAAAAGGGGCATCAATTTCTACTAAATGGGGAAATAATTCGCTGCCAATATCATACTCACACGCCGACGGAATATATTTGAAAATCTCTGGCTCAAAAATATAAATCCCAGTATTAATATCCGTGCTGAGAGCTTCATCGACGGAAGGTTTTTCTTGAAATGCTTTGATCCGACCCGTTTCATCAGTAACAACAACTCCATAACTAGAAACTTGATCCCTAGGAACAGATTTCATCACAATAGTAGCAATTGAGCCTTTTTCTCGATGCCATTTTACGGCGGCGGTTAAATCCAAATCAATTAACGCATCGCCACACAACACCACGAAAGTATCATCAAAAAAAGGATTAAAGTCTTGAATTCGTTTCATCCCTCCCGCCGAACCTAAAGCTTGTCCGATTAAATTTCCTTCTTCAATTCTTCCTTCAAAAGAATAGGCGATATCAACTCCAAATTTTTGACCATCTCGAAAATAGTTTTCAATTTCATTCGCTAAATGGCTAACATTAACCATAATTTGGTCAAACCCGTGCATTCGCAGTAATTCTACCAAAAATTCCATCACTGGTTTTTGCAGGATAGGAATTAAAGGTTTAGGAATTGTATAAGTAATCGGACGGATGCGAGTTCCTTTTCCAGCCGCCAGAATCATCGCTTTCATGTTCACTTCCTCAACCCTAAGCTATGTTTAAAGTTATCAAATGAGATGCAACTCCTGAATCAAAATCAGCAATTGCTTTGTGTGTACAAAGCTTTTCTACAGGAGAATTGCCTCATTCTACAATCCGATCAACAGATCACTGATCAATTAATAGCCTATCAAGCTTTATGATGATTGATCCGTTAAAACCCCTAGATGTTACAGGCTAAAGCAATTGCACTTTCCTCCGATTCTGTTTCAAGGCTTGGGAGGTGGCTCAGTCAAAGAGCGAACTTTTAGGTCTTGGTAAAATTCCTCTTGAGCCAGTTCCACTTTAGACTGAGCCGATAATAACAGCAGTGCCCAAAACACTCCCACCCGGTCATGATTGGGGCTATGCTGGATAGGGTTTTCTTCAGGGATTGGGGGGTGTTCCGGTTGCTTTGTCTGTAACCACAGGGTTAATAGCTGCTCCAAATCAAACCATTCCTGACTCTGTTGTGATCCTTGCAGGTTCAAGAGTCGTTCTACTTCCGTCGCCATTTCCACTAAGTTTTCCTGGTGGGCTAACTCAGCAATGGCCCGTGCTGTTGTCGCTCTAGCTTTGGCGGTATTAGCACGGGGACGGGGACGGGCTTTTTGTGCCTCAATAGTAGCAGCCATCAGTTGCAACTGTTCAATCAGTTCTTGCAATGTGACTCGCCGTTTTTGAGGGATTTTGGCAACAGCCCGCCTTCGCAGTTGCCGTTCCAGTTGTTGAGGACGTTGAATGCCATTCCCCCCTTCGTCCAGTTCTAAGAAGTCTTCTCCCTCAGTTAACCCTGCATTCGGGTCTACCGTTTCCGTTGCCATCAAACTATCGGCCTTGAGCAAGACTAACATTGAGGCATACAAAAAGGCTTGCCCCGACTGAGATAATTCGGCAAAATTATTGCTAGAGCTTGATTCTTCTAGGGGTGTCAGTTTACTGAGATAACGGTCAATGACATCAATCACCTGCACATCCCAAGGATCGATTTCTCCCCGTTGTGCCAAGTCAATTAGGAGTGCTATTCCCTCGGAGAGAGCCGTTAAAGCATCTTGAGGGGTAGCAACGTTCAGGGGAAGACTGGAGAGTGGGTCAGGGCTGGAAATTGTGGAATCACCTGAAATCACTGAAGGTACAAAACTCAGTAGTTCGCTTAATATCTATCTATTGTAGACCAAAACCTTCGTTTCTCAGTGCACGACCCCCTCAACGGGTTGTTGTTCCCTAGGAAGAACTTCGGGAGTATGGGTTAACTGGGGAATTAAGGATCAGTTAAAGCCTATGTAATTTTAAGGCTTTTTGTGGCTTTTGAATTGGGTTAAACCTTTGTGGGAATGGGGTTTTTTACCGTTTTAATTGAGGGACGGACATTAGACTTGAGGTAAATTCCTAAAGCCGTTATCAGGATAATCAAAACTGTGCCAATTCCAATGGGACTGGGAACCCAGAAAATTGCTTCTAAGTGATTAATTTCTCCGGGTTTAAGTGTCCAGATCACTTGTTTTCCCTTAGATTCAACATTGACTAATATGGGTTCGCCTGATACTTCAGCCATACTGATCGGATTAATAACCTTTGCACCCCAAGGAGTTGTTAACATAAATTGCAGTTCTAATAAGTTACCAGAACTGATTAATACATTTTCTGAGGTTGAAAGTAGGGAAAGCGATCGCAAATCTAATTCTAAGTTGAGATGATTGCGTAAGGCAAAAATAAAATTATTTTGTTTAAGGTTTAAATCGGAGGAAAATTGAGGTAATACAACATCGGAATTTTTCTGGGATTTCTGAGTATTAAATTCGGCGGGATTAAAGAATTGATTGAATTTTTCCTCTAAATTCTTGCCATTATTAAAGGGAATTGTAACTAAAATTTCTTGTTTAGACAGTCGTTTTGTTTTCCCTCTTAACTGTCTAACTCGTCTTTCCAGACTGGATATCCATTCATCAATGACTTCATGACTAAAGCTGGTTAATCGTTCTCCTAATTGAATCTTCTGAACAATTTGACCATGAGTTTGATCCTGAAATTCCACTCCCACATCATATCGAACGCATCCACTCAGCAGAAAAATGGCACAAAAAACAATTGTTAATTGTTTGATGATTTTGATCATAATTTTATCCCTAACAATTATTGAATATTATATAGCCAGTCTTGATCAATTGTGTTATAGCTAAGGATTTTAAATAGTCTGTTGGGGTTGGGGCGGACATTCGGGCGATCGCTCTAACTTAAAGATTCTTAATAATTTATTGAGAACCGCAGAAAGGGTAATTAATGGCAAAATGAATTAAAATAGTTAATTATAAAGGGTTGATTCTGGGTAAATAGTATGAAAACGAAGACTTTAACTGCTATTGTTTATCGGGAAGATGATCTTTATGTGGCTGAATGTCCTGAAGTTGGGACAGTTGATCAAGGTGAAACAATTGAAGAAGCGATCGCTAACCTGAAAGAAGCAACAAAACTTTATTTAGAAGAATGTCCTTTACCTGATGACATTAGCCCCCGGTTTGTGACCAGTATTGAGGTAGATTATGCCGAAATTGCCTAGACTATCTGCTAAAGAAACAATTGTTGTATTAGAACGTCTGGGATTTTTTCAAACTCGTAAAACCGGGAGTCATGTTATTTTAAAAAAGACCATATCTGACGGTGAAATTGTCTGTGTTGTTCCGTTACACCGAGAATTAAAAGTGGGTACACTTAGAGGAATTTTAAGACAAGCTCAAATTACACCCGATGAATTTATTAATAATTTATAATTTTCTATTTATCGTGAGTCTAAATTAGTTGTAAAAATGGCTTAAAATCAAAATTATCGTAGGGGCGAGACACGCCCAAGGAGTGTCAACTTAAGTCATAATGCCCTGAACTAAAGTTCGGGCTAAGAGCTAAAGTCATCTAAAGATGACTCAAGACTTGTCTTTCTTAACCCGTTTTAACGGGTTTTAGCTTTGAGCCTGAAATTGATTTCAAGGCTTTTGGCGTTAAGTTGACACGGATGAGGCGTGCCTCGCCGCTACAGAGGAATTTAGGTATTTTAAGCCTTAACTTGAAAATAATGATAAAGATTAGCGACGGTTAAATCTGGTACTTCTTGCCAATTTTTAGGGGCTAATCCATTTAAACCTGTGGCGATCGCTTTATTAAAAATATAAGATTCCTGCTCCCGGCGTAATTCAGGTTTAACGATAAATTTTAATTGATCTCGTAAAGCCGAATAGTGAGATTTTTGTTTTAACTCCTCATAGATTTGCATTTCTAAAGGTTTAACTGTTATGTTATTTTGTGGTAATTCTAAATTAACTGCTTCTGATGTTCCAGGTTCTAATATTGCTAACTGTTCCCGTTCATCCTTAGATAAGGTTTTAAACCAATTAGTATGATCTTGCCAAGATTTTAACGCTGTACAATCATGTATTTTAATTCGGGCTATTTCAGGAAACAGAAAATCAAGTTCTTCTTGGGAACTACATTGATCAATAATATTCAGTAACCCTTGATGAATTTTATTTTGCAGTTGTTCGAGGTGTTCATTAACGGCTGTTAATTGATTTTGAGCTTGATAAGCAGTAATAATGGCTTGTTCAATCGCCCAAGCGCATTCCATCCGACGCAGTTGACCCGCAGCACAAGTATTTTCTAATAGATGGGAGTTAGAGTAATCGGCTAAAGCATCATAGAGCGTATTTAAAACTCCTTGAATTTGATGATTTCTGTCATTAATTTCTTCCATTTTCATCGCCAATTTAAACCGATCTAAGGCTATGATGAATTTGCCATAAGCTTGTATTAAAATTAACCGATGTTGATTATATTTAATATCTTCTGCAACTTCATCAATTCGTCTAATAATACTATCGCCTTGATTCTTTAAGGCTACTTTTAGATCAATAAATCCTCCCGTTACCGTTAATTTAAGTTGTTTGATATCTTCTCTTAACTTTAAAGTTTGATATAAATTTACAGCCGCAAGAACACCTGTTACCGCTACACCAACACCAATAACCGCAGTCGTTGATTGTAAAACTCCGAGACTTGCTTGTAATTGGTTAATTCCTTGATAGGTTTTCTGAAATCCTTGATGAACCTGATACATTTGGGCTAAACCCATACCCACTTCCACAGGTGTGGTAATCGGTGCCAGGGGAATATTATTGATTATCGTACCTCCTGAGTTGGAAGAAACTAACTCAGAAAAAGTCTTGACTAAAGTAATACCCACTTCCACAGGTACAGTAATCGGTGCTAGGGGACTATTGTGCATTATTGTACCAATGGCGTGACCTGCAAACTGACCCGCATTTGCTGTTCCTGACGCCCATCTAACTATGCTTAAAGGTACTCCTGATTTGGAATAGACTAACTCATAAACACCCTTGGCTAAACCTTCTTGAATTGCGGGAGAAAATACAAATTGCATGGAAGGACTGAAAAAAGACATAATTTTTGACCTAACTCTTTAATTATTGTAAACTTATAATCCTCTAAAAATTAACAGACATTGCTTAAATTTTGATCAATTATTTTTTTGTTTCGGTTATTTAAGTATTTTTACGAAAAACAAATTTATTTTGATTTTAATCCCTTCTATTAAACCGTGTAAACACGGATAAATAGTTTATAAATTGTTACTGACTTATTTATCGTTCCTCTAATCCTGTAAAGTAGAACGGTATGCTTAATTGAGGTTGTAGTGCAATGAATGAATTTTTAACTGTCTTCGAGTCCATGACTGATTCAATGGTTTCTGTACTGAACAATCCAGGTGAATCTTCCGAGTTGAAACAATCCGCAACGGAGTTAAATCAGTCAATTCAATCCTGTACTGAGGAGTTAAGACAGTCCGCAGCCCGATTAAAAGAGTTAATGGAAGTTAGTTATAAAGATTTAGATCAGGCTGAAGATGTCTGGAATAGTAAAGCTAGAATTATGTCTGTCCCCAAGTCTGAACTCTGGGAACAAATAGGAGAATTAACAGCTATTGATTTTAGAATTCGTGAGTTACAGAAGAAATGTCAAACAGAAGTGATTCAAGAAATTAAAAATTTATGGTTAAATCAATGTGAACAGCTTAAAGAAACGTGGTTTAAAGATAGTAAAACCGGAACATATAAGCAAGACTTGGGTTATTCAGATAAAGATGGTATGATTCAAGGGTTAGATAAGGCAATAAAAGTTATCAATAATGAGGTGATCAGCAGTATCAATACAAATTTATTATTATTAAATGACGATTTGTTAAATTTGAATTTAGATTGTCTTCATGCAAAAATTAATTTTATAAATTCCCAAGATCGAATTAATTTCGCACTTAAAATAAGTTTTTATTCTGATCACAAAAATGAGGTGATTCATATAATAGAAAATAGTAGTGATCTTTTTTTAGAGTGGATAAAACCAACTTGGGACTCATTCTTAAGCAACTTAAACAACATTTTTTCTCTAATCAAAAGAGAAACCTGGGATGATTTGGTTCTTAATGTTAATAAAATCCTAGAAGACAATGTTCAAGATAGATTTTCTGAATGCTTTGATTTCGCTTTATCAACTACAACAGAAATTATTAATTTTTACAATGATATTTTAGAGAAACAAAACCGATATGAACAAGAAACCCCCGAACAACGGGAAGGCGAAAAAGTCTGGATAGATCAACAACGTCAAAAATTAGATCAAGTTCAGAAACAAATTGATCTAATTTTGAGTGTCAGGTAGGGTGAGCCATGCCATTGGTGTCAACTTAACCCCTGTTAGCCCTGAACTAAAGTTCGGGCTAAGAAGCTCAAGTCATCTAAAGATGACTAAAACTGTTGTTCATTAACCCGTTTTAACGGGTTTTAGCTTTGAGCCTGAAATTTATTTCAAGGCTTTTAGCACGATTGTTGACACCGATGGAGCCATGCCCACCCTAATTTTACATTAACCTACAGATTAATGTCCAATACCGACATATTGGAAACCTGCGGCTTCTAATTGTTTTCGATCTAAGAAATTACGGCCATCAATCATAAATGCCGAGTGCATTTTTTTCGCCATTTTCGCATAATCGAGGTTTTGGAATTGCGCCCAGTCTGTAATTAAAATTAACGCATCACAGCCATCAGCTAACAATTCAGGATCAGTTTCAACGATCACACCCGTTAACCCATGACGCATTCCACTTTGAGAAATAATCGGATCATAAGCTTTAACTTTTGCCCCTAAACGGTTCAATTCTTGGATAATATCTAAAGCAGGAGCATCGCGTAAATCGTCCGTATCAGCTTTAAAAGTTAATCCCAATAACCCGACGGTTTTGCCTTTGAGAATTTTCAGAACTTGTTGTAATTTGTCAATAGCAATCGTGCGTTGACGGTTATTAACTTCTACCGCCGCTTTTAACAATTGGGCTTCATAATTATAGTCATCAGCCGTATGAATTAAAGCCGAAACATCTTTCGGGAAACAGGAACCCCCCCAACCAATTCCGGCTTGTAAAAACTTATTACCAATGCGAGAATCTAAGCCAATTCCTTGAGCCACTTGTTTAACATCAGCACCGACGCGATCGCAAATATTAGCAATTTCATTAATAAAGCTAATTTTAGTTGCCAAGAACGAGTTAGCCGCATATTTAATCATTTCCGCCGAACTCAGATCCGTTAACACAATTGGAACTGGGGGTAAAGAAGGATGATCAGAATATTTCCTTGATACTAACGGTGTATATAATTCCTGCATCACTGAGAGGGCTTTTTTGCTATTACTTCCTAACACAATTCGATCAGGATTAAAGGTGTCATAAACCGCCGAACCTTCGCGTAAAAATTCGGGGTTACTAACAACATCAAATTCGACTTCAACGGGTGTTCCTGCTAACCCTTTTTCTTTTTGTCGCTCGGAAACACCATCTAAAACAATCATCCGCACCCAGTCACCAGAACCAATAGGTACAGTGGATTTATTCACAATTACCTTATAACCTTTCGTCAGGTTAGCACCAATACCTCGCGCGACGGCTTCGACATAACGAGTATCACTTTCTCCTGTTGGTAACGGTGGGGTTCCGACAGCAATAAATAATACCTCGCCATGTTCAACACCCGCAGTTAAATCAGAAGAAAAATCCAGACGTCCAGACTCCATACAGGATTTCATTAATTCGGGTAATCCCGGTTCATAAATCGGCGATTGTCCCGACTTCATTAATTTGACTTTTTCTTCGTTATTATCAATACAAATGACATCATGCCCGATCTGCGCCAAACAAACTCCTGTGACTAAACCTACATATCCCGTTCCAATCACACAAACACGCATAAATCTATCCTCAATTTTTTGACTACATACTAATAACTGGTTAACGGTTAACCGTTAACCGTTAACTCGTTTCCATTCTACTGTCTGTTAACTTTTGTAGATGCGTTCCCGAAAATCGTTCACTGTCAATTTTAATCCTTGATCCAGTGGGATTGTCGGTTCCCAATTCAGATAAGTTTTAGCACGAGTAATATCGGGTTGTCGCTGTTTAGGATCATCCTCGGGTAGAGGTTTAAATTGAATTTCTGCATCGGGGTTGACCATATCCTGAATTTTTTGGGCTAATTCTAAAATGGTATATTCCCCTGGATTCCCGATATTAATAGGGCCAGTCTGATCGCTATTCATCAAACGGATGAATCCCTCTACCAAGTCTGACACATAACAGAAGCTTCGAGTTTGGGAACCATCACCATAAACCGTTAAGGGAACACCTCGCAGGGCTTGAACAATAAAGTTACTGACCACACGACCATCATTTTCTAACATTCGTGGGCCATAAGTATTGAAAATCCGCACCACCCGAATATCTACCCCATTTTGGCGGTGATAATCAAAGGCTAAGGTTTCCGCAACCCGCTTTCCTTCGTCGTAACAGTTACCGCAAAAGGCAACCCGTCCATTACGACGCACACAAACAACATGATTTTTCACATTCACACAATACACTTTCCCGACATAGTGAAACCGTTCTGGCTCAACTAAATTGGCATCAATGGCGGGACGGATATTAACGCGATAGAGGTCACGTCCGATGGCATGGGAAACAACAGAAGCAGCATATCCACAACGCAGGGCTAATTCTTGTACATCGTCAGCCAATTGCTTAGATTTGCTGTAGTAGGTATAACAATTACCCCGTTGACTTCCATCTCCTAAAATTAAGGCGTTGAAAAGAATTAAGGATTGACGTCGTGACAATTGCAAAAACTCACGGGGAATATATTTATCCCCGGATTTACCCAAAGGTAATAAAGTCTCTGCTAATTGTTGACTACAAATCCGAAATTGATGGTGATCGGAATCAAAAAATTTCCAAGGTAAACGTTGGAGACAGTCGGCAATTTTTGTCCGTCCTTCGGGGTTTTCTTGAGCAATTAAGATGTTATAGTCCGCCACATCATAATCAGCACCCCCCACCGCACGCATCCGTCGCCGGACATGAACACAACCTTCAGAAATGTAATAACCCAGGAACTCTAGCCAGTCATCCATTTTAACTTTCTCAACCCGCACTTTCCCATGACGTGGTGCTGGGTCTAAATCAAATTCTTCTTGGTCTGAGGCGTCAAATTCTGCACCCGTAACCACTCGCCAAGAATGCCAGTGTTTGTCCTCACCCGCTTGAATTGACTTTAATTTCCCGGTTTTACCCCGAACATACATCCAGTGGTTGGGGGTGACACAAAGATCAAATTTACTGTTAGCAAACCGCAACATTTCCCCAATGTAGGGTTGAACAATATATTCATCGGGAACGTGATATTCAATTTGATGGTTTTCGTTGAGGGTGGCAACTTTGACCCCCGGTTGCAAGTTAGGGAACTGAACCCAACCTTGCTCGGTTAAAATTTCTGTTTCTGGATCGTAACAGGATCGAATCCCAATACAGTTGACGTTTCCGCGATAGTCTTCCGTTTGGGGATGGACATCAGGATCACCGTAGACTTCCGAAGTGGAGGCTAGGAAAAACCGGGCTTTGATGCGTTTGGCTAACCCCAACATATTCAGGGTTCCCAATACATTCGTTTTGATGGTTTTGACCGGGTTGTATTGGTAGTGAACTGGAGAGGCGGGACAGGCTAAATGGTAAATTTGATCGGCTTCTAACCGAATGGGTTCGGTAATATCATGGCGGATCAATTCAAAATAGGGATTACCTATCCATTTGAGGATATTTCGTTTTGTCCCGGTAAAGAAGTTATCAAGGCAGATCACTTCATGGCCTTGTTCCATTAAGCGATCAATCAGGTGTGAACCAATAAAACCTGCGCCACCTGTGACTAAAATTCTCATGCTTGCACTCGCTCAGAAATTGTAGAGAGTTGAAATGGTGTGGACAACAATCAATCGCAGGTAAGCTGAATCCACTATCAATTGACAAAAGTTAAGACTTGGCCCTGGACACACCCCAGCTATACCCTACAACCTGATATGTTGCTGTCCGTTCCAACATCTATCCTACTCGATTTTGGATATTGATCCGTCTTTTTTGTTGAGGCGGGTTTACCAAAAGGGGCGGGTTTAGTTTAGGGGCGGGTTTAGTAAGATTATTACTGAGAATTGAATATTATTACAGAACCCGCCCCTACAATTTGTTGAAAAATTGCGATGGCGTAGCCGCCGCCTTGCGGCATCGCATTTCAAGAATAATTAACAACCGTAGGGGCGGGTTCCAAGATGAGCTTTAATGATCAGTAATTATCTCCCTAAACCCGCCCTCCTATTCTCAGGCTATTCTCAGGCGATCGCTATTAAGAAGAAGAAGGGCGGGTTTAGATAGGTTATTGGTGAGTATTGAATATTGTTGCAGAACCCGCCCCTACAATTTATTGTTGAAAAAATTGCGATCGCCTTGGCTAAATAATTAACAATTCAACCGTAGGGGCGGGTTCCAAGACCATCTTTAATGATCAATAATTATCTCCCAAAACCCGCCCTTTCTTTCTTCTCAGGCGATCGCATTTAAGAAGGGCGGGTTTAGCAAGGTTATTGATAACAATTGAATATTGTTGCAGAACCCGCCCCTACAATTTGTTAAAAAATGGCGATCGCATTGGCTAAATAATTAACAACTGAACCGTAGGGGCGGGTTCCAAGACCATCTTTAATAATCAGTAATTATCTCCCTAAACCCGCCCTCTCTTTCTTCTCAGGCGATCGCATTTAAGAGTATTAGAATAAACTAAACTACACCAGCTTGAAAAATCTGGTTTGCTGTGAGGTTCAAATCTGGAAAAGTTTGCGACACAATGCGGTCGTTTTCTCGAAACTTGACGATTTGATATTCACCGTCAACCAAATTACAGATAGAAATTGTCGGTTGTTTGGGATTTCCAATAAAATTGCGTCCGCCCAAAGCAGCATAATCGATAATCCAATATTCCGGTATCCCCATCTCCTCATAATCAGCATATTTCAAATAGTAATCATCTCGCCAATTAGTTGATACAACCTCAATTACCAAAGGGATCGATGCAGCTAAACTGAGGGTAGATTGTTTTTGCCATAATGTTTCGTTCGCCAGATTTGCGCGATCAAGTACCAAGATATCAGGGAAATAACCACAATCTTTTTCAGGAGGTCTAACTATCACTTGGCGGGGGATACCGTAGGGTAATTTCAGACGTTTAATCTCAACAGGAATTTCGATGCTAAGAAAACTGATCACTTCCTCATGTTCGCCTACGGGTTGTGCCATCTCAACAATATCTCCATTATGCAGTTCGTAGCGTACCGCCGAATTTTCTGGCAGCCACTCCACAAATTCCTCGAAGTTTACGAGTTTGGGTAAAGCTTGAGTCATAGGTTTTAAGAATTACTGATAATATAAATTATCGAAAAATTGGGTTTAAAACCCCTAATACCTAGTTAGGCTTTATATTAGGTTGTCTATTGACCTCTGATTGTGCTACCCTGTTCGAGTAACAGGAAAAGGTAAAAAACCTGTATAAAAACCTAGTATGCCTAACGGCAAAACACTGAACCTTGACAATTGAATCTATAGGGTTCTACTGCACAGTTCTAGTTTCCCCCAGCAGTGGGTAAAAGATTCATGGGAGCTAGGCAACCAGTTTTTGAAACAAATTTGTTTCAAGTAAAAAAAGAACTCGCAGCAGTTCGACAGGCTCACTGCGAATAGGATAGGACATATCCGAATTTACGCTTGGGGAGAATCCCACCTCTGATTAAAGGACTGTAAGGTACTTTGATTAAGTGGTTTCGTTGAACCTAGAATCCCCACGCCTTCATGCTGGGGAGTGTCAAATCTCTAAGTTCTATTACCTAAACAAGTCCAGAACCTTTAAGTAAATTATAAGTGCCGACAACGGAGTAGGTCAATATGATAACACAAAATAAATAAAAACGATTGATAGCTTATATGACGCTTTGGAGAGCATAATGTTAAGAATTAGTATTGAAAACGTAGGAGATCACTTGAAAGCTCTCTTAGAAAGAGTAGCTCAAGGTGAAGAAATCATCTTAGTTGATGGCAGTAGAGAAGTTGCTAGACTTGTTCCCCCAAAAACAAGACAAGAATGGGTATTGCAAAGAAAAAGATTTCGAGACTCTGTACTTTTGACGGGGGAACCTTTGAGGGTGACAATTATTCAAGCCAGAGAAGGAGAACGGTATTGATTTATTTAGAAGATTTGATATTCCTTTACGAACTTGGGATGCTTTGCATTTAGCGATCGCATTTTCTTATGAAATTTCTTTAATAACAGCAGATGAAGGTTTAGCTGCGAGTGCCAAGGTATTAGGAGTTCCAGTCCAAATTTTAAGACTTTAGCGCGATCGCTTTTATTGTTTGAATACAGGTTAATAGTAAAAATGCGATCGCCTTGGCTAAATAATTAACAATTGAACCGTAGGGGGGGGTTCCGAGACCATCTTTAATGAGCAGTAATTATCTCCAAAAACCCGCCCTCTCTCTTCTCAGGCGATCACATTGAAGATGGGCGGGTTTAGCAAGGTTATTGGTGAGAATTGAATCTTGTTGCGGAACCCTCCCTTACAATCTTATTGATAAATGAACTGGTATATGACATATTCATCTTTTATTTATTATGGAATCAAAGGGTATTGTCGTAGTAGTTCTGTTGATGTGTTGTTTATTTGTTGACGATATCTATCGGGGCAAAGAGTGTGCAGACTTGCCAGCATTATTGCAGAACCTTCCAGGTTATCCCCATAACGGTTACCTCCTAAACTGTCAATAACCACCAACACCAAATTATCAGAACCCTGATAATTACAAATTGATTGAGCAAATTGGTATTTTTGTTCATTAGATAAGTGGCTCCATAAAGGTATTCCACCAATCCTATAATATGCACCATTAAAGCCATATAAAGTATTTGCTGCTTTAGCATCAATTTGCTGTCCTAATGATGAAGATCTATTATCAGCAAGTGAAAAAGAGGGAATATGGGAATTTTTAGAATTGCTAAATGGAATTAAAGAAGATGTTGGAACCTCGGAAGATACAGTTAAGCTAAAGCCATAACTAGGTAATATTCCTAGAGTTATAATATTTATGGTGATCAGGGAAATAATTTTTACAGAACGGAGCATAAGTTTAAGTCTCCTTAAATCGGTTAATTTTACGAAAACGGGTATACAAGTTATGAAGAATTCAATGTTTTTGATTAAGAGTAGGCTAATCATTGTCTACAGTAAGCTGTTAATGACTACCCTACTCTATTAGTTTAAGGTTGTTGCTTGGATATTCCATCGGCAACGGCTAGAGCAATGGGTAAAATAAAGACATATTCAGATAATTTCTGATTAAATACACCATCTATCTGAGATTTTCCTTCCTGCTGTATCTTTGATGTATTTTTACCGAGAGCCGAAACAGCTAAATAGTAAACAGAATCTTTCCCTAATGTAGCTTCTAACCTTTGCATTAACCGAACTTCTGCTAACTGGTTTAGGGATACTTTGAAAGCAGGAACAGCATCTTCCCCTAACGCATTCCCCATATTTAATAAACACTTCCGCACTTCATCAGACATCATCCTTCCCATGTCTTTTTGCTGTAAAACTTTACTCTTTTTAGCAGAAGTCTCTTTATTGTCTTTACTCTTGAAGTTATACCCGGTTCCTCCCAGTGAACAGAATCCATCAAAAGACTCATCATCCAGTTTATCAAAGTTTGAGGGGACAAAAATACCTAGACTGATCATTTTTTCGTAGAAACTGTTGAAAAATAATCGGTCTTGTTCTCCATCCTTTTTAGCATAGAGGTCTGATTTGGGAATCACACAGATAAAATTTGTCCCTGATAAATTACCTCTTTGGCTTTCTAAATCACCGATGATTTGCTCCAAAAGATATAACTGATTAACCTCCGCCACGTTATTCTCGCGTGATTGATTAACGACTTCATAATTTTCAGAAACGGGTTTCCAAATTTCTGCATTGCGACTTTTAGTCAATTTTTCTCGAATAGTAGGTTCAATTGATAAGTCAAAGAAAAAGACAATTGTATTCGCATTTTTCAGAATTCTTAGTACCCAAGGTTGCGAACCTTGTTGCGTCAAACTACGTGCAACATCTTCCCCAGCTATATCCGTAAACACAAAGTGAGTTTTATTGAAATTAGTTGAACCAATTTCAGGAAACTGTACAGATAGTTTAATACTGGTTTTAGAACCTGTTTTTGTGGGTGGAGGAATCAGCCCATTACGGTAATCTTTCTCTAGCTTTTGTAATCGTTCTCGGTCATCTGGTAAGTCAAGGGCTACAGTTGCTCCCAAGACTTGTACATGATCGAAAAAAGAAACTAATCCTGTCAGTAAAAGACATGATTTTCCAGTACCTGGACTTCCTAGTAAAATAATTGAGTGAGTTTCCGTTTCTTTTGGATACCAACCGCAACGTTTATTATTTTCTCCTGAAGGCCCAGTACATGAGAAATTGACTAGCTTATAAATCTCTTGACCCCATTGTTGAACAAGTTTTCTAACTAACTCTTCAAGTTGATCTTCACTATTTTGTTTAGTAGCAGCCTGGGGAATACTTGAGACTTTTTGTGTGCTTTGTTGCTTGGAAACTTTTTCTTTACTAGATTTTAAGAGTTTCTGGAAATTGTCTGATAATCTCAGTTTAGGATTACCTAATACCACTTCAGAGTGAAGAATATCTAGTAAATTACGGTACGATATAATGGTCTGGCGGGGTAAAGTAAATGGCACATTATGCTCGATAGAGATTTTTTTGAGTGCATAAAAATCACATTTTGTACTTTTATGTCCCAGAACTATTGCCAAAACAAATTGCCCTCTAATAATAGCTTTTAGTAATCCTTCATCATCTTTTCTTTTAGTATGCAGTTCCTCTAACTTCTGTAAGTACCATTGAATCGTAGGACAAACCTCATGGAGTAGTTCCTTGAGTTTTTTTCTCTCTGGATCACCTTCAGTTTCTTTCATCCATTCAAATACATTTCTCTGATCAAAAATTAAGTCCATCAAAGAACCAATTAGAGAACGGGGTTCTATACCACGCAGCAGAGATTTACATTCTTGATCTAAAATTTCTTGGTTAGTTTCTGTTTTGAGTGGAAATTTATCATAATTTCTGATTTGCTCAAAAAAATCTAACTTGTTCTCAACAAAATTTTCCGCAGCGTCTTTGCCTAAAATACCTCGATACATACCTCGATGAGATAATTCCCGTTGATTTTGAATTTCATCATTGTTTTCCTCGTCTTCATCATCAATATCAACAGTTTTATCGTCAGAAAAAAAGTCTCTTTCCTGACTGTAGGGATAACGGCCATCAGTGGATGGTTTTAATAACAAATTTCTTTGTTCTAATTTAGTTTCTAGTCGTTCTAAGAAAAGCCGTAGAGCCGCAATATTGCCATCTAACTCTAAGCGGAAGTTATCCGTCAAAATCATTTCATAGCCTTGAGTTCTGATGCCAATGGGAGAACCACAAGCAGGACAAGTAATATAGCTATCTTCACTTTCGGCTGTTTTCAGAAAATCAAATACTGTATTGGATGTCATAATTGATGTTACTCCTAAATTGTTTGGAAGAAGATGTGTTAAATTTTTTTTAATTACTGATCACTCATTTTCGTATTATTTTTAAATGAGTGATCACTCAAAATAGCAATGACTAAAAGTCACAGCATGATCATATTTTAGTAAGCGTAAGTTCTACTAATTCCGGCTGATTTCCCTGTCCGTTCATTGATGATAGTAGTCCAACGATCATCATTGATAATGATAGTAACTACATCACCAACGTCCGTTCCAATAGGACTGCCATAGTAAACATCATATTTTTTACCACTGGCAACACTTTTGACTGTGATATACCCAGAACTAGAATAATAACTTGTAGATATAACAGTAAAAGCCACTCGCTGTGATGCTGCAATAATGTAACTCGGTATAGAAACTTCTATAGTCCCAGAATCATCCGTTACAGTTGACTTAGCTAGTACAGGTAAATTAGCAATCAAAGGGGAAGAAGTCACTAAGATTAGAGTAGAAATAAGGCACAGTTTATGGTTTTTAAGAATAGACATGATATTTCTCCTGGTTTTAGGGTAAAGCACAGTTCAAAAACAAAAAAATCTCAACAGCATAACTGGCTAAGAGTGACTTACTTGGCTGGGAGACACAACAATATAATTAATGAAAATAAACCAAAAACAAAACCCAGCCAAAACCATGTTTGCGAATCTCTATTTTTCTTTTCTGCAATCGTTGCACAAGCAGCACCAAAAAGCCCACCCACTACAACTAGAATAATTAACCCTTCCATGACCCAGCCCTCAATACGCAGCAACTTTAATGATGGCAATAGCCTACCACCCTATCAGGTGAATAAAAGTTGCCAAAAAGTGAAATTAGAGGTAGTATAAAGTGAATAAAAGTGAAAAAAATAGATCTTGCTCCTGATCCACTGGCCACTATAGCCTGTTGAAACAACGATTAATTAATTCAAGAACGTGCGATGGATACTGAAAAAATCGAACAAATTGTTGCATCTATCAATCAGATTGTTTATCACAAACAAGGAAAATCCTTGAAAGATATTCAAGTGGATATTCTACGGGGAGCCTTCAAGCAAGAGGAGTATATTAAAATTGCTCATGCTAACAACAGAAGCCCAGATAGTATAAAAAAAGAAGCGTCTTTACTGTGGAAGTTATTGAGTGAAGTTTTTGGCGAAACAATTACAAAAACTCGTTTAGAAGTGTTAAAGCGAAAGGTTGCTAATTTATCTACTTCTCATCAATTTTCTAATTCTGATCAAGATTGGGCGGATGCGCCGGATGTGTCGAGTATTGTAGGACGAGAAATTGATGTAAATACTCTTAAACAATGGGTTGTTGGCGATCGCTGTCGTCTAGTTACTATTGTTGGACTTCCGGGGAAAGGAAAAACCAGTCTGACTGTAAAATTAGCTCAAGAGGTGAGTGGAGAATTTGAGGGAATTATTTGGCGATCGCTTTTAAACTCCCTTTCCATACAAGATCTAATTAAAGACTGGATTTTATTTTTTTCCGATCAACAAAAGATGGATTTACCGGATCGTCTTGATCAACAAATTAATCTGTTAATTTCTTATTTAAAACAACATCGCTATTTATTAATTTTAGATAATGTCGAGACTATTTTAGCTAAAGAAACTCAAGCCGGAAACTATAAATCCGGTTATGAAGACTATCATCAACTATTAGAAAAAATTGCTCAAGTTCCCCATCAAAGTTGTCTCTTGTTAACCAGTCGAGTTAAAGTTCATCATTTAGAAAAATTCGTAGGTCAACATCAACCCGTGCGTTGCTTTGTGGTGGGAGGATTAACCGTTAATCCTGTTAAACAACTGTTTCAAGAAAAAGGTGAATTTATCGCTACAGAAACTGAATGGGAAACTTTAGTTAATTATTATCAAGGAAATCCCCTGGCTTTAAAATTAACCGCTTGTCATATTCAAACGGTTTTTGCAGGAAATATTCAGGATTTTTTAAAAGTTGGAAACTTAGTTTTTAAAGATATACAGGATTTATTAGATTGGCATTTTCAGTATTGCAGTCCTGAAGAACATAACGTTTTATTTTGGTTAGCGATTTATCGAGAACCTGTTTCCATTACTGAATTAAAAGACCATATAGTTTCAGTGAATATTCAACAGCATTTATTAGATTATTTAGAATCCTTACAAAACCGAATGCTCCTAGAAAAAACGGCTATTCAACAGTGCTTTACCCTACAACCCGTGTTAATGGAATATGTTACCGAAAAATTGATTACCACCGTCACCCCAGAATTAATTACGGGAGAGTTTAATGTATTTAATAGTCATAGTTTAATTCTGGCGACTTGTAAAGATTATATCAGAACTAGCCAAATTACAATGATTATTAATCCTATCATAGAATCTTTATTATCATTATCTCAATTTGAAAGTCTTTTTAAATTAGAAAATCATTTCACAAAATTAGTAATTCAAGCTCAAGAAAAATATCCCCAGAAACCCGGTTATATTGGGGGTAATTTAATTAATCTATTTTGCTATTTAAAAACCGATTTAAACAGTTATAATTTCTCTCGTCTGGCAATTTGGGAAGCTAATTTACAAGGAATTAACCTACAAAACGTTGATTTTTCTTACTGTCATTTCAAAAATACCGTTTTTACGCAATCTTTTGGAGGAATTCATTCCTTAGCATTTACTCCCGATGGTGCTATTTTAGCGGCGGGAGATTCTAATGGTTATATTCACTTTTTAAACCCAGAAGATGGACAACCAATTCTCAGTTTTGGTAAACATAAATGGTGGACGGTTGCTCTCGCCTTTAATTCCGATGGTGAAAAATTAGTCAGTAGTAGTTTAAATCCTACTGTTAAAATTTGGAATGCAAAAACGGGTCAATTGTTAAAGAATTTAGAAGGACATAAAAGTTGGGTTTGGACAGTGGCTTTTAGTCCCGATAATCAAATTATCGCCAGTGGAAGTGATGACAAAACGATTAAATTTTGGGATGCTAATAATGGTCAATTATTGAGGACTTTAGACGCTCATAACGGTTGGGTTTTAAGTGTGGCGTTTAGTCCTAAGTCCCGAATTTTAGCCAGTGGAAGCTATGATAAAACGATTAAACTTTGGGATATTGAAACGGGAGACTGTTTACAAACTTTGAAGGGACATGAAGATGCGATTTGGTGTGTAGCATTTAGTCCTGATGGTCAAACTTTAGCCAGTTGTGGATTTGAAAAAATTATTAGAATTTGGGATATCAAAACAGGGGACTGTTATCGGATTTTGTCAGGACATCAAAAGGAAATTAAAGTGTTAGCGTTTAGTCCCGATGGCGAAACTTTAGCCAGTGGAGATTTTACCTCAACGGTGAAGTTTTGGAGGGTGAAAACAGGGGAATGTCGAGGAAGTTTAAAACACCATCAAACGGGAATTCGCGCTTTAGCTTTTAGTCCTGATAATCAAACCGTAGCGACGGGAGATAATGACCAAATTATTAAACTTTGGGATACTAAAACAAGAAAATGTATCAAGACATTTTGGGGATATACTAACTGGGTTTGGTCAATTGCGTTGAGTCGTGATGGTCAGAGGTTAGCGAGTAGTCATTTAGACCATAAAGTGAGATTGTGGAATCCTCAAACCCAAGAGTGTTTAAGTACGTTAACCGGACATACCGCTTGGGTGTGGTCGGTGGCGTTTAGTCCTGATGGAAAAACGGTGGCGAGTAGTGGCGATGATGAAACCATCCGACTTTGGGATGTGGAGACGGGGGAGTGTTACAAATGTTTGAAATATCCGACTGAAAAGTATCAAGGAGGAATTTGGACGATTGCTTTTAGTGGAGATGGTTTATATATCGCCAGTGGGGGTCAAGATACAACGATTAAAATTTGGAATCTTAAAACTAATAAATTTCACGTTTTAGCAGGACATCAAAGTTGGGTTTGGACGGTGACTTTTCATCCTAATTTTCCGATTTTAGCCAGTGGAAGCGATGACCAAACGATTAAAATTTGGGATATTAAAACGGGAGAATGTTTACAAACGTTACGGGGACATCACAATAAAGTTAGGTCAATTGCGTTTAGTCCAGACAGTCAATTTTTAGTCAGTGGAAGCGAAGATGAAACGGTCAAACTTTGGGATTTAGAGACGGGAAAATGTGTTTATACTTTATTGGGACATGAAGGTTGGATTTGGTCGGTTGATTTTAGTCCTGATGGTCAAATTATCGCCAGTGGAAGTGATGATTTTAAAGTGAAACTCTGGGATTTTAAGACGGGAAAATGTCTCTATACGTTAAAAAAACATACTAATACTGTTACATCTGTTATGTTTAATCCCCATAGTCAAATATTGATCAGTGGGAGTGAAGATGGAACGATTAAGTTTTGGCACGTTCCCACGAAAAAATGTGTAAAAAGTTTAATTATTCCTAACTCTTATACTAACATGAATATTATAGGAAGTCAAGGGTTAACAGAAGGTCAAAAGAAATGTTTAAAAGCGTTGGGTGCGGTAGAATATTAGCTATAGAACTTTAAAAGGGTCAAGCGTTGAATATTACCACAAAGACACAAAGACACAAAGAAGATACAACTTTGTAGAGACGTTGAATTCAACGTCTCTACAATCATTTAGGATTCTTGATTTAAGCGTAATACCGCCATAAATGCTTCTTGGGGAACATCTACAGACCCCAAAGATTTCATCCGTTTTTTACCTTTGGCTTGCTTCTGTAAGAGTTTTTTCTTCCGACTAATATCTCCCCCATAACATTTGGCTAAGACATCTTTTCTTAATGCTGGAATACTTTCACTAGCAATCACTTTAGATCCAATTGTGGCTTGAATGGGAACTTTAAATTGATGACGGGGAATCAATTCTTTGAGTTTTTCCACCATTGCCCGTCCGACATGATAAGCTTTATCTCGGTGAACAATCATGGCTAAAGAATCGATCGCATCTTTATTAATCATAATATCGAGTTTGACTAAGGCATTTTCTCGATATCCAATTAGATGATATTCCATACTGGCATAGCCACGAGAACGGGATTTCATCTGATCAAAAAAGTCTGTTACCACTTCCGCTAAGGGCACTTCATAAACTAAGGTTGTTCGTCCTTGGGCTAAATAGCGCATATCCTTAAATTCACCCCGACGACCTTGAGCTAACTCCATTAAACTCCCCACATAAGCTTCAGGAGTAATCATCTCGACCCGTACATAGGGTTCTTCGATTTTTTCCCGGTGGTTGGGCTCAGGTAAATGACTAGGGTTATCGATCATAATCACTTCCCCTTTTTGAGTTGTGACTTGATAAACCACCGAAGGAGAGGTAACAATTAAGTCTAAATCATATTCTCGTTCTAACCGTTCTTGCACAATTTCCATGTGCAATAATCCTAAAAATCCACATCGGAAACCAAACCCCATTGCACTAGAGGTTTCGGGTTCATAAGATAACGCGGCGTCGTTTAATTTGAGTTTTTCTAAGGCTTCTTTTAGGTTAGGATATTCATCAGAATCCGTTGGAAATAACCCACAAAACACCATCGGTTTTGCTTCGGTATAACCGGGTAAAGCTTGTTCAGCTTGACGATTAGCTAAGGTAATTGTATCGCCAACCCGTGCATCTTCAACGGCTTTAATAGCAGCAGAAAAATATCCTACTTCGCCAGCGTGGAGTTCATCAACGGGGATTTGAGTCGGAGATAATACGCCAATTTCATCGATTTCATATTCTTTTCCTGAAGCCATTAAGCGAACGCGATCGCCTTTTTTCACCCGTCCATCCATCACCCGAAAATAAACAACAACTCCGCGATAACTATCATAATAACTATCAAAAATTAACGCCCGCAATTTCTGATCAACCGTATCCTGGGGAGGAGGAACTAAATGGACAATGGATTCTAAAATTTCATGAATTCCTACCCCTTCTTTGGCGGAAGCTAACACCGCCCCCGAACAATCTAACCCAATAATTTCTTCAATTTCACTTTTGATTCGATCCGGTTCCGCCCCAGGTAAATCAATTTTATTTAAAACTGGAATAATTTCTAAGTTATTTTCTAAAGCCAGATAAACATTTGCTAAAGTTTGAGCTTCGACTCCTTGAGACGCATCAACTACTAATAACGCCCCTTCACAAGCGGCTAAAGACCGAGACACTTCATAGGAAAAGTCAACGTGACCCGGAGTGTCAATTAAATTCAACACATATTCTTCACCGTCATCGGCTTTGTAATTCATCCGGGCGGCTTGCAATTTAATTGTAATTCCTCGTTCTCGCTCTAAGTCCATTGAGTCGAGAAATTGTTCCTTCATTTCTCGCTTTTGAACCGCACCCGTTGCTTCCAAAAGCCGATCTGCGAGGGTAGATTTCCCATGATCAATATGAGCAATAATAGAAAAGTTACGAATTCGAGAAACTGGAACGTTAGTCATAAGGTGATATTCACAGGCATAATAGGGAGACTCCCGTTAAAGTAACGAGGGTCTGCTTCAAGTATTTTAACAAAAGAAACCCAGGGACACACCGATTTTTTCAGGGAAATAGAGGGAATTAGGACTGTTTTTCTAATTCCGACTTCATCCGTTCTAGGGTAAGGTGCATTTGTTCAAACATTTGGTCAGGGGTAATCCCAAACTGACCCAGTTGGGTTCGCAACTGTTCAACGGTCATCTGGGCCATGAAATCTTCGGAAAGTTCAAACCGCTTCATAAAAATGCGGTAACGATCCATAATCCCTTCCATTTGCTCAATATAGAGTTTTTTGCCCTCCCGATCAAACTTGCCATAATCGCTGCCCAGTTTGATCATGGATTGATAATCTTCAAATAGCTGTTTAGCTTCTTGTTGAACGATGTCTGAATCAAAGAATCCCATAGTTTCTCGAATTTTTTTATGAATAGGGGTTTGAGTTTAAGAGCTTTTAACGGATTTTTTCATATTTTAACCCCTGGGGAGAGGGTTGCTTACACTCCCACAAGTCGCAATTTCCGTACTTCTGGTCAGAGTTGGGGACAACAACCGCGTTTAGGCGATCGCATTTTAGTCTGAAAAAAGACGATTTATCAAGCAATGAACCAGAACCCCCATTCAGTCAATTATTTACTTATATTCAATTAATGAGTTATCCTTTCCTAATGTTTGATTAAAATAAAACTGGATTTGTCCGAATAATGCTGGAAATTTTGCCAAAATACAAGAGACGGAATAAACAATAGAATCAGCATTAGAAAAACCTTGTTTTTGACCCGCCACATAGGTTTTATAAATTGACACCGGATAGGCGAGTAATAATAATAAACTCCTTTCATGAGTTGGGAAGATTAAACTTAAAGCCAGGAAAGGAATAATTAAACCCCATACCAAAATACTACGACTTTCTCTTACCCAATGGTTTTCAGGCGGTTTCCCATGTAAATAAGCCCCTTCTGCATAGGCGTGACCTGCTCTTAAATGACGTTTCCACCATTGACTAAATCGAGTCATTTGGGCATCATGGAGGGTCATTTCTGCATCTAAACGATAAATTTTCCAGCCTTTTTGTCGGAGTCTAACACATAATTCGGGTTCTTCTCCTGCAATTAATTTGGGGTTAAATCCAGATACCTGTTGAACCGCTTCTACTCGCATCATGGCATCTCCGCCACAGTCTTTTGCTTCACCAACTGGAGTATTCCATTCAAGATCGCAAAGACGGTTATAAATTGACGCATCAGGAAACCGTTCTCGTCGCCGTCCACAAACGACCGCAATATTAGAATTTTGTTCTAATTTCTGTTGGGCTTTTTCTAACCACCCGTCCACAATTTCGCAGTCTCCATCAACAAATTGAACATATTTTAATTGAGGATTATTTTGCACTAAAAATTGAAATCCAGTATTTCTAGCTCGGGCTGCGGTAAAGGGAATGGATAAGTCTAATTCTACTACATCCACACCGAGCGATCGCGCAATTTCTACAGAATTATCCGTTGAACCGGAATCAACATAAACGGCATTTTCAACTTTTCCAACAATTGCAGATAAACATTTCTGTAAGCGTTCACCTTCATTGCGTCCAATAGCAACTAATCCAATGTTACTTAACATAAAATTTCCTTAAATGATGTTAATTATACCCAATTAAAAGCTTGATCTTTGACCTTTGGTTTAAAATTATCACAGGATAATTCAATCCCTAATTTTGATCCTAAAATAGCCAAATCTTGATCAAAAATCAATCGCAATTTCTCATAACTTTCCGAGGTAAGTTCTGGTTTTTGTTTCATTGCCCACCAAGTTCTCACCCAAGTCCGAAAAGATTTAGGAACAAACAACCGTCGTAGTTCTCGAAGACCGGGAGTTTCGACTAAAAAATCCCGCCAGGCACTTTTTATCATCCGTTCACGGGATACATTTTGTGCCTCTAATTCAAAGTTCCAAATCGGCTTTTCTGGATAACCAATAAACTGACAAACTCGTTCTAGTTCATCTTGGGGATGAGAGAGCATTCGTTCAAAGAAAATCGGTAAAATTCGATCTTGACCAAAGGTTTCAAAATAGGGTTGAAGCTGCATCGTATAACAACTATAATCAATTAATTCGGGATGTTGAGTAATCGCTATATTAATCTCCTCGGAAATCACTTTTTGTGTCCACTCATGAATATATTGAGAGACTAACCGATCAATCGGATGTCGCATTACATAAATAAATTTAACCTGGGGTAAATGTTGTTGAATTCGTTGAATTGTTTCAGGATAAGTCGGTAATTTCGTGTAATGGGTACTGGACTCTCCACAGAATGCGTCTACAGGTGCAGAGGCAAAATGGGATAGATACCAATTCCAGCCTTTTTCGTACTCCTCATTATTACTAAAAAAATTAGGTTCTTTGAGTTGACTCATGAAAATTCCCGGTTGTAAAGCCAACTGTTCATGCAGGGTGCTGGTGGCACATTTCATCGCACCCATAATCAGAAAATCAGGGGTTTTGTTCATATTAATTCGGCTTTGATGAATTTAAGGGAGTTAAACAGTTAATCCAAATATCTTGGGCTTGAAATTCGCAGGTATGGGGTTTTTTATTCCCTACTAATTCCCGAACCCAAGACAAACTGCGACCGACTAACCACAGAAGATTTGTTAACCATAATCCTACAATTCCATAAAATTTGGCAAAGTACCGAGAACGAGAGGCATAGAGATAGGGACGAGGACGTCGCCGCGCCGCCATATCCGCTTTGACTGAACCACTTCCTCCGCGTAAATGCACCACCCTTGCCTCTGGCCAGTGGAGAATCTGCCAACCCGCTTGATGGACGCGGCGACAATAATCCACATCATCAAAATACATGAAATAGCCCTCATCCATAAAGCCAATTTGTTGAATCACCTCCCGACGAATCAAAACACAAGCAAAACTTGTCCATTCTGGTTCAAAGGAGGTATTAGAAACCTCCATCGGAACGTCATACTGTTGAAAGAGTTTTGTAACTGGCCCTGTGGCAGCCGCATCAATTAATTGACTCAGGGGAGAATGATAGCGGAAACAGCTAATTTGGGGGGTACTATCAGGCCATTCTAAACGAGGACTAATCAGTCCTGCTTCAGGATGAGTTTTCCAGGCGTGAAGCAGAGATGAAATTGCACCCGGTCGGACAATGGTATCACTATTCAGTAATAAATAAGCGTCAGCTTCAATGGCTTTCATGCCTAAATTATTCCCGGCGGAAAATCCTCCATTAACCGGAGAAGCTAGGAGTTTTACCCAAGAAAACCAGTGATGATCTGTAATTGTTTGTTGCAGAAGTTCAACGGAATTATCTCCAGAAGCATTATCAACAATAATCACCTGATCATCTCCAACTTTTAGCTGATTTTCTAGGGATTTTAAGCAGTCTATTACTAACTGGGGTGTTCGATAATTAATGATCACAATGGCTAACTGAACTTTCTCAACTGAACTATGATTTTGAACTTGAATTTCCTCCATTGTTTCCTCTAGGGTTATAGGTCAATTCTTGCTGTGAACATTCAACGGTCAACGGTCAACGGTCAACAATTAACTCCTGAATCATGTTAACAAATTCATGATTTTTAAAATAGTTCTGATAGGCTTGATGAGCATTTTTAATAATCCGATTTGCTTCCTGGGGATGATCTAAATAGTAACGACATTTTTCAGCTAAATCTGAAAAATCCCAAGCAACAGGAACATAAGTTTCTCCTTCTATAAATAAATTGGGATGAACCTCTAAATGAGCCATAGAAGGTTTTACTAATAAACAATTATAACAAATGGCTTCAAAATCTCGCCAACAACTTTCACCCCATCCATAGGGGCTAAAAACAATTCGACTTGCTTTAAGTTCTTGAAAATATTGGCGTTGGGGAACTAAACTACTCCCAACAAATCCGCCACTGGCTACAATTTTATAATCTGAAGCTAAGGGTTCTAGGGCTTGAACGGCGGCTTGACGATATTCATAATACCATTCTTTTTTCGTTTCTGATCCTAAAGATAAACGACAAAAGACATCAAGGGTTTTAGCAGGGCGAAACCAATTGAATTGAGGTTGAAATAATATGTCTTTAAATCGTTTTGCTGTTCCCAAACTCCATCCACAGCTAATCCGATCTTCATAGCCAGAAGGTACATCAGAACCTACATACCATCCTTCAAAATTATAGTTCCATTTTTTGGCAACAAAATCCGTAAATTGGGAACCACCAATATAGTGTTTTTTGTAGTCGTCAATCTGTTTATAGCGTTGTCGTTTGAGTAATCGATCAACGGAGGGTAACAGATTAAAATACTTAGTGCTGGCTTGAGCAAAGGGATCAATAAAAATCAGTTTACGTTGAGGATGATCTTCTCGAATTGTTTTCATAATTTGTTCAGATTCAAGAGGATCTTCTCGCCAAAAAGGAAGTAAAAATACAATCTCAGATTCATGCTGTTTACAGACTTCAGCAATATCAGAAAATGTCTGGGCAGGGATATATTGAACTTTGAGATCGAGTTGACGAAGGAGTTGTTTTCGAGAATAGGTGAAAGGTTCACATTGTGCCTTGACAATACTATCACGATTGGAACCAATAATTAAAGCTTTTCTCATGATTTTTTTCTGGGTAACTGTAATTAAAATCGATGATCTACCGAAGTTAGTCAAGCCTAGGATACTGATTTACTGACATCCTTCCCACCAGCAAGGATTATGATCAATAAAATCTTCTAAAGCTTTATATTTGGGTGAAGTCGGTTGATAGACCGATTCCAAAGCTCCCCAACTCCCATATTTTGTGGGTTTACCGATATCGGTAAAGTGCATAAAAACAGTCCCTCCAGCTTGTTCCCAATCTTGTAGAAGTTGTAGATAGGTATCATACATTTGAGGATGACGATTAAGTTTAATCAAGAAATCCGTTACTTGCTGATTTTGGGGGTCTTTTCTATGGGAAACTAAATGTTGTCCGCCTTCATAAGCTACTAATTTTAACCCTTTGTCTTTAGCAATTTCTGCATGATATAAAAATTTTTTGTAATTATGTTCTAAACTATCTTTATCCACCGGAAGTAATCCCCCTTTTTTTAACTGTTGAAAAGCCAGATTAATTCCCTCATCTCCCTTGTTTCGCCAAGATTCAATCACACTACTATTGTTTAAATCTCCTAATGCGCCACTAAAATAACCCGTGATCCCATAAGCATCCATGCCCTGATAACAGGGTTTATTTCCTTCTGCCACCCAATAGGGACAATCTAAGATCTTCCGTTCTGCACCTTTATAATTCATTTGTGTAGAAATCACACAAATTACCCGATTCGCTTGATTTCCAAACTCTTTCTTCCAGATTTCACACATTTGAGCCGTTCGCATTCCATACCACTGAAAAAAGGCATCTTTTTTATCCTTTCCCCATCGCGCTTGACCTTGTTCTAAGGCATAATGGGTTTGCTTAAAATTCCAATTCCAAACCTCATTAGAAAATTCTACATAAATATTTGAATTAGAATTTAATTCAGCTTTAACCTTCTGGGCAAAATTGCGGATATACTCATCCGTTGCTTGATGGGGTATATTAAACCAAGGTTCAGCTTGAACTTGATTAGCTAGGGCAATCATCACTTCTAAAGGAACCCCTGAACGTCTATAGGTTGCTGTTAGAGGTGTTGGTCTATTTTTCCACTCTTTTTGAGGAGAATGATTGGTTTGCATCCAGTCCATAAATCGCAAAGTTCTAAACTTTTTAATCTTCTCCAAAAAAACGGGATTAAATTGTTCACCTTGTTGATAACGAGTTTCATCTTCTGCTTTAATAACTCGAATATTACGAAGATAATTTCCCGTTTGATTGGGATCGGTTTCATTAATTAAAATTAACGCTCCATTACTCTTAGATAAATCAATCGTAATCACATCTCGTCCAGGTTGGGAAAGATCGGGATTTTTTTCGGCGGCTAAACCATATTCTAGGGTTCCTTCTCCGTCGTACAAAACAAGATATTGTCCAGAAATGGGAGTATCTTGAGGGATATCTTTAAATAAAGTTGTTGCAACTTGTGTGTAACGGGGAGGATCTTCAGGCTTCGGTAAGGATTTAACCCAACCCTGTTCATCTAAATCTAATTGCTCAGATTCTTTTGTATCCCATACCCCTCGACAATCTGATGTTTTTTGATTCTGGCAGGTGGTGAACCAGTTGCGGGAGTTTTTAAAATAATCAATAAACGGAAATTGAGTCGATGAACTCCCCAAACCACTCAAATTAATCCCTAAAGGGGATTGACGAGGGGATAAACTGGTGCTAACTTCAGATGCTTTTAAACTATTCTGAGAACCCGCAATAATTTTAGATACAGTGATTCCTATCCCCATTAAAAATATTAAGAATAATACCAGATTTTTTTTTGAATACCATCTAAATTCAGTCACTATTAACATGATCAATCTCCTTAAAAAATAACGTTTAACGGTTCAAAAATTCAGTCCTCATCAGTTACTCAATTGATGGAGATCGGCGTTTTTTGCGATTCAGTTTAAAAATACCATAATTGGGCTTTTCATAAAGGGGAATTGGTCGAGGCTTTCTGTGATTCAGTTTAGAAATACCAAAATTGGGTTTGGCAGAAATCGGAATGGGTCGAGGCTTTCTACGATTCAGCTTAAGAATAGGATGAATTGTTTTAGTAGAAATTGGCAGTGCTGGAGAAGGGAATCGGGGATTCAGTGTCGGATTACGATCAATCGTTTGGGGAGAAACAGCGACAGAGGAATTGAATTCTTGGGGATTGGGGTTCATCACTAACCCAGCTAAACCTCCACTAGCCAAGGTAAAAACGGGATTATACTGATCATTTAAGAGATTATCTAACACATATAAAACCGTAACTACACTGATGGCGGCGGCTCCAGCAACCTGGGGACGAAACCAAGTTTTAGCGGGATATCGTAACAATAAAAAAGTGAGGGCGGGGAGCAAAGATGTTCCAAAGATGCCAATGATACCCATTGCTCCATTCATACCATAGGCAATAATCCACAAACTATCTGTGGTGGAAATATCAATCAGTTTTCCAGCCGATTCACTATAAGCAAAAACTCGATTTCGTCCCCATCCTCCCCAACCAAACCATATCCGTTGCATGGCTTTTTCTACTAAGATTTCTTCATTATCAAATCGGAATTCTAAGGACTGCGCTCGGTCAGGGCCGGCTAGATCTGTAGCAACCTGAACAATTTGATCCGCTTGTTCTCCAGTGAAGTTCCCCGTCACCCCTAGATAGAGATAGGAAGATAACATTAAAATTAACAACACCTGGGGAAAACTGGTGCGAAGGAATTTGGCACTAAATAATATCACCATCCCCAAAGCCATATATAAATAAGCTCCAGTAGAACGAACTAAAAGATGAGTCATATATAGCCCAATAAACCAAAGATTCATCGGGATATACAAGAATTTTTTTAAAGTTCCTGATTGCCAAAGCCATAGGGCAATTAAAACCGTCGCCATCATCCACATTCCCACCGCTAAACCATGTTTCATAAATATATTAGGTCTATATCCTCCTAAACGATAGGATTGTAAAAATTGATTAATGCCATGATAACCATAAACCATTCGATGCAGTTGGGGACTAATAAAACTTTCTACAATGCACAGTGGCGCATAAATCACACCACTGATAAAAATTCCCATAGCTAATTCATGAAGACCTCGAAGATGATTGAGATAGAGGCGACCTAAAAAATAAGGGATACCATATTTAATGATTTGGTCAAGAGCCGAAGAAACCCCATCATAAGCTCCCAAATTATTTGTAATGGATGAAATAAAGGGACAGATACACCACATCAACATGGGGATATCAAGCCACCCGAATTTAAACGTTTTAAAGGTTTTAAAACTATATAAACAGGTCGCCAACATGATGCTGTAACTGGTGGCTGAGGTGCGATCATAATCGGGAAGACCGGGGAAGGCGAAGGTAGTACGCTGAGGAAGAAACAACCAAGCTAGAATAAAACCCATCACCACAGCCTTGTCGGTGGGAATTTTTTTAAACAAGTACAAGACAATGGGCAGCAAAATTAACAAAGCGAATTGTGCTTGAGGTGTCATAAACTATCGGGGATGATCTCCTAAGTTGGTATACTCTGAATCCATCCCTAATTAAGATTTTTGATTAAGGGCGTTGCGAATATCAAAGATAATCGGGGGAATGAATTTTTTTAAGTGGGTTTTGAGCGGAACTGGAGCGGGTTTGGAGTTTAAATTATCTCCAGGTCGAGCTAGAAATACAGTGGAGTGAGTTCCAGACACTTCTTCCGCCGGACGACCGTTAGAGTAGTAATAGAGTGCTAAAGATTTGCGAGTCATTCCCTCTGGACAAGTTAAAGGATCGGGGTGTCCATGATAGGAAAAGTCTGTCGTACTAAAGATAACACAACGATTGAAAATGGGGAGGACTTTTTTAGCACATTCGGTCATGTTTCGATCCCACATTTCAAAATATCCCCCATATTCTTCTTGCCAATTTTTATTTAAGTAGATGAGCAGATTTAATCGTCGATCTAAGCCTAAATCTTTATGTTTATTAAAGTCAACGTGCATTTTTAAAAATCCTCCTGGTTCAATTTGGTGGAGTCCACCTCCTTGAAAGTAAGGATCGGGAATAATCCCTGAAATTCCTGTCAGTTTTTCTAAAAATTTTAAGAAAACAGAAGAATTTAATTGATAGAGTAAAAACCGGGTGGCTTCACCCATTTGTAGTTCTGAAGTCGAGGCTAATTTTTTTTCAGCAGCAGCATCAAATTTTTTCCAACTAATTTGTCCGGGTTCGGGAAATTCTTCTAATATTTGATCTAAAACCCCTTCGGGGAGAAAATTATCGATAACAATATGAGGAAAGGGTTCAGCTTGGGCATAGGATTGGCAATTTTGTTCTGCCAGAGCATTTAAAAAGTCGAAATCCAAACAAAAGCTTAAAGATTGAGTCATTATTTTTCTCCTAAAGTTGATGATTCAAAATGTCGATTTTAACGGTTCCAGTGGGACAGATCCCAATTTAAAAACTCAGCGAGTTTTTGATTGGGTTCACGAAATTTTTCTAATAACATTTGGCGAGTTTCTGGACGCATAGGCGGGGGCATATATTGTTGGGATTTCCATTGTTTATACTTGAAATGGCGTACCCATTGATAGGCTTTATCTTTCAAGGGCTGGGGTAACAGGGACTTGAGTTGTTCAATCCCTGGAATCTGCTTGAAAGAAGAGGTCATTTGTTTCCGTACAAACCATTCTGGATCATCCTCCGCTTTATTGGCAACCAGGGTACTTTCCTCGATTAAATTAATAGTGGGATCAGCACCAATAAAGGTGAGAATTTGGCAAATCGTCTCGTGAGGATGTTGAATTAAGTCTTCCATAGGCAGGAAGAGAAAGGACTCTCGCGGATAAAATTTCAGATACTGTTCGATTTGATAGAAATAAAAACTACTGTCAATAAATTCACTTTGTTTAACCAGGGTTTCTTCAAAGGTTTTTTCAACGGCTAGTTCTGGTTTATAGCGAGATCCTTTGAAGCGATGCACGTAAAATGAATAAGCCCGATCTACCGGATGTCTCATGATATAAATGAGTTTAACATCGGGTAAAACTTTTACCAAACGTTCTACTGTATGAGGATATTGTTGTAAGCGGGAATAGGTGGTTGAAGCTTCTCCACAAATTTGATCGGGTTTGGCTTGATGAAATAAGGATTCATACCAGTCCATCCCTTGAGCATAATGAGCATCTACAGAAAAGAAGTCTGGCTCTTTTGGCGTAGACATAAACACCTGGGGATGCCGACATAAATATTGATACAGTGTTGTTGTTCCTGATTTGGCTGCACCAATGATCATAAATTGGGGTTTAATCATCACAAAATGCTTTGGGATCAAGGGTTAGGGAAAGCCCGAAAGGGCTAAATACGATCTTTGCAGAAGATCGTTAGATTTGACTAAGAACAGAGTGCTATTTCAAAAGCTTGTTCACAGAGTCGGGCTGCATCATCCCAAGTGTAACTGGTGGCTTTGGTATAAGCACGATCTGATATTTGACGCCACTGTTCCTGGGACATTTGACAAATCTTCACAATCGCTTCAGCCATCTCCTCTGGGTCTTCTGGTTTGACTAAGATTCCTATATTATCGCTGAGAAGTTCCGGGGCGGCACCTGCTGGGACTCCAATGACCGGAGTTCGACAGGCCATAGCTTCTAAAATCGGAAGTCCGAACCCTTCAAAGCGACTGCCAAATAACCAGGCATCACAACTGGCATAGATATCTTTGATTTGATCCTGTGGAGGCTGACAGAAGAATTCACTCCCCGGGGGTAAGGGTAACTCAGGAACAGGGGGCCGAGTCCCAAAACAGACTAATTTTAAGTTGGGAATCTGTTGAGATGCTAAAGAAACGGCTTTTAACGTGATGTCACAGCCTTTCCAATAGAGGGGGGAATACAGCATTCCCACGGTAGGAATTGTTTGTTTTTGCCTCGCCCCGGCATAATATTTTTTCAAATCCACACTGTCAGGAACAAAGGAAACATTTGTATCTCCATATTCGGTCTTCATAATATCTACTAACCACTGGGAAATCACAATTTTATAGAAAGGCAGGCGATAGGTAGCAGCGACCCGTTCTTTAGGTAAATAATCGTGAGTTTCATGATGACGAATCATATAAACTTTTGCTCCCTTCGAGGGGGAAAGATTAGCAACCCATTCCGCCGTTTCCCACCAAGTTGCTACCACAATATCGGCATCGGGAACATCAGCATCCGTAACTGGGGGTGGATGATCTAAAATCCGGCTAGGTAGATCAAAACTGTCCAGATGGGAAGGCCCTGTCTGTTTCGTGGAAATCAACCCTTTGCCTTTTAATAAGGATTTCACCTGCTGAAGCCCTGTTGGTTTGCGTTTTTGAGGACAAACTATATAGATTTGATGACCTCGTTTTTGCAAGTGATAAGCGAGACTAGCATTCGCTAAAAGTCCCCCTGATAAACTAACCAAATTTGCCATAACAAAGGTAATTTTCATAAGAAAAAGGTGAGAGTTGTGTTGCTGTTTGATCAACTAGACGCTACAGAATACTATCAATGGATAATCCACCTCCTAAACTATATCGAATCCCTCCTAGGGTAACAATTATTCCCAGTAGGATGATTGTTGCCCATAAATCTTGTTTTAAACCAGAAAGTCCTTCTCGCCAAAGTCCATAGTTAACCACAATATAAAAGGCTATATCATTAAATGCCACCACCAGGATAGCCCCTAAAATTCCTATTATAGAAAATGATAACGGAAGTAAAATCACCATGTATAGTAACTTAAATACATTACCCAGGGCAATATAGAGGGGTTTTCCAATGGCAAATAGGGCTTTATCAATACTGATACTTAGGATAAATGGCCACATTCCCAAGGTGAGGATCGGCAGCATCCAAGCGGCTTGTTCATATCTTTGATCATATAAACTTAAAATGAGTTGATCCCCAAAGCAAACCAGAAGGGCTAAGGGTAAACTGATGAGCAATAATAATAACTTTCTTTTGTCGAGAATATTCTCTCGAAGTTGCGATCGCGGCAGATCCAACTGTTTAGAAATAACAGGAAAAACAACTTTACTCATCACGGCTTGCATTAGGGCTTTGGGAAGATCTGCCAAGGTAAAAGCAACAGTATAAACCCCTAACATTTCTAAGGTTAATAATTTACCCAGCATCAAGCGATCAGATTGAGAAGCGAAGAAGGTCATCACCGTTGAAACAAAGATCCAGCGCCCGAAAGAAATTAACTCTTTCAAGGCACTTTGATCCCAAGCCAAACGGTTTCGCATCCCGGTATTTAAGCGATGACTTCTAATCAATCCAAACAGGGATGAAATTAAGACCCCAGCAATTAAAGCCCAAATTGTAGGACTGATCCAAGCCCAGATAATCATCACCCCAAGGCTTAAACCTTGGACAATAAAGTCATAAATTGTCAGCTTTTTTAAGTTTAAATTTCGGTTTAAAGTTGCTAAGGATGTTGATTCAAAACCTGATATTATGGTTCTAAAACCTACAATTGGTGTAATCCAAAGCAATTTAGGATCATTATAAAATGAGGCAATGGGTGCTGTAATCAATAAACAAACGATCCAAAGTCCAAATCCTCGGAATACTTGAATTGTCCAAGCAGTATTCAGAAATAACGGATCATCTCCCCGTTCACTCCGAATAATACTGGGGCGGATTCCAATATCTGAAAATAGGTTAAGACCTGTAATAAAGGTATTGACTAACGCCATCAATCCAAATAATTCGGGAACCAAAAGACGAGTTAGAATTAAGTTTCCCCCAAATCGTAATATTTGACTTCCTCCATAGCCGAACAGTGTCCAAATTGTCCCTTTAATTGCCTGTTTACTTAGAGATGACATATCAATTAAAATTCAAGATTGTTACAGAACTCGCTCTAACAAATTAATGGGTTTTGAAAGTGTAATCTTTTTATCCTTGGTATAAAATTTAATTTAAACAAAGGTTAATGTTTAGAAAAATTGAAGTAAAATCAACGACTTTAAGGATTAACTTCCCTAAAGTTTAGCATAAAACTAATTAGGCTAATTATGCCATGATTATCAAGAAACTTCACAAAAGCTTTACATTTTTCTTTACAAAAGCAGCAATAACTCTCCCAAAAACCCCTACTAAAAAGCAAGGGTACAGATAAACTACACCCTTGCTCTGATGACTCTAAATTCAGTCTGTTATCCTGCTTTTTTGCCAATTCCCAAATGTTGTTTACTCTCTCGAAGTTGTTCCCATAGGGTTTCAATTTGTACATAAGATTCTTCTGCTGAAAGTTTTCCACTGGTTTGCAGGGCTACAATAAAGCTGACCTTATGAGCAAATTCCTGCAAATTAGCATTAAACACAACATTTTCAGGTGTCGCATTCCCTCGATAACGAGAACCCCAATAAAAGGAACCTAGGCTGGTCATTTTTTTCCACCTCCAGTTTACACTATTGTTCATTTTTACATAGAATGCCCGATTCGGAATCGACTTCAAAAGTATACCTTGATACTTTAATTATATCCCTCCTAACCTTATACCTCCTGGAAAAAAATATAGTTCTCTGTCTGAAGATACATATTGATATTAAGAATTAAAGTTTTTCCGACAAGGGAAATAACGAAGCAAAACCATCCTTGCTGTCAGTTAAACCAGATACAACAAATAGCCCGTGACAATTTTTTCCACAATAGGAAGTCATTGGGTTATCCTCAATCACAACTCTTGTAGGAGGTTACGATGGGACTAAAATGGCGATATTGTGCCAAATATTCTTCTAAAACTCCAAATTGACTGCGGTTAAGACTATAGTAAATCCATCGTCCTTCTTGACGACTTTGTACTAATAACGCTTCTTTAAGGGTTTTCAGGTGAAAAGAAAGTTTAGACTGGCTAACTCCTAACTGTTCACACAGTTCACAAACACACAATTCTTGTTCTCGTAACAGATTGATGACTTGCAAACGCCAAGGGTCTGATATGGCATGAAAACCAGCAACGAGAACACTATTAGCAGCAGGAACCGCAGGAGTTACCATCACATTATTTGCAACCATCAACCATCTCCTAAATTCAGGCGAATCACTCTAGCTTATCATCTTCGTTTGATTCCGATATCAAGTAATCATCAACATTCTGAGGTTATCCTTCAGGATTGTAGATCCCAAAAGGAGATCTACAGTCCTCTAATGAAAATGAAAACTTGCTTTCTATCTTTACATAACCCCCTGATTTGTAAAACTCGATTTTACATAATCCCCCTATTTTTAAAGCTGTAAGAAAAATTTGCCTATATGTCTAAAGAATTGTTAAGTTTGCCGAGGATTTTATTTGATCTTGAAAAATAAAAATTAGCATCTAGGCATATCGAAAACCCTTTTTATAACATCCAAAATTTAAGGAATCAAAACATGAAGATAGCGAATTTGGCACAGCTTGCCGTCAAGCATATTCGCAGTGATTTTCTGGAAGAATTATATCTCAAGACTGGGTTTGAAGGGACTAAACCAATTGTCATTTATGGGATTGTTAATCAGCGCTGCAATTCTAAATGTCGATATTGCGAATACTGGCGATTATCAGAGTATCAAGAAGAGATGACAATTGAGCAGTGGAAAAACGCACTTCTAAGCCTAAAAAGTTATATCGGTTCCTATCATATTGAATTTTCCGGGGGTGAACCCTTTATCAAAAAAGGATTTGTTGATCTCTTAGAATTCTGTGACCAGGAAAATCTGAAGTGGGGGGTAACGACAAATGCCTATTGTTTAACAGAATCCGTTGTCAAACGAGTGGTTGCGGCCCATCCTTTTAATATCAATATTTCCATTGATGCTCATATTGCTGAAATTCATGATTATGTCCGAGGAGTTTCCGGTGCTTTAGAAAAAGTCAAAAAACATTTGCAATTTTTATTGCAAGAACGAAAAGCTCAAGGTCAAACCTTTCCTGTGATGATTAAATCAACGGTTCATGCTCACAATTTGGATATTATTTCTCAAATGGCGGAATGGGTTCAACAATTGGGAGCAACGGCGGTGAATTTTCAACCTATTGATCGTTGGACATCTGAAACCTATGATGAACTTTGGATTTCTGAAGATCGCATGGAAGAATTGCAAACTGTTGTTGAAACTTTAATTGCACAAAAACGCAATGGTCTTCCTATTCTTAATAGTGAATCTCTCCTACAAATGTGGCCGGCTCATTTTCGGGAAGAAAAAGCACCCGCCAGTGTTGGTTCCTGTCGTGTGGGTTTACGCAACTATTTTATTCGCACTAATGGGGATGTGGAAGTTTGTTGGTTTTATCCTCCAATTGGCAATGTTAAAAATCAAAATGCGCGGGAAATTTGGGAAGGATATGAAGCTCAGGAGCGACGTCAACAAACGACTAATTGCGATCGCCTTTGTCTCTATACCTGTTTATCCCAAAAAACATTCGCTGATAAAGTTAAAATGGGATTAACTCTATTAACAAATCGTCAAAATTAGTCGCATCAATTCACCTTAATCACTGCTATACTTTGCTTTGTAAAGTATAGCATTTTTGAAAGATTAAATTGTTACTCCTTCTAAGTCTGCTTCTGTTAACTCATACAAAGATTTTAATTTATCTAAAATTTCGTTATCCGCTTGCCAAAATCCCCGACCATTGGCTTCTAACATTCGACCAATAATATTCCGAAAAGCTTCAGGGTTTGCTTGTCTTAATTGGTTAGCCATTTTTTCATCTAAAGCATAGGTTTTAGCAGCTTGATCATAAACCCAATTCTCTTGAAAATTAGCTGTTCCTCCCCAACCCATTAATGCGGTCATTCGTTGAGAAATTTCATAAGCCCCCCCACTCCCTTGATTCACCATTGCTTCTGCCCATTTCGGGTTTAATAATTTGGTGCGATATTCAATTCTTAATAAGTCTTCTAACTGCCGAGGGGTGGTATCTTTAGAAAAACTTTCCACAAAATTAGCCTTAACTTTTTTACCTTGATGTTGTTCGGCTGCCCGTTTTAATCCTCCCGTATTGGCATAATATTCTTGAATATCCGTTAATCCATATTCTACGGAGTCAATTTCTTGAACAATATTATCCATCGTTTTTAACAGTTGAGTCATCACTTCTGGTCTGGCTTGTCCTTGATCTTGGCGACCAAAACTAAAAACATTTCGTCCTTTCCAAGTATTCGCTAATTCATCCCCAGTTTCCCAATTACCATCAACAATTTGATCATTAACTAACGATCCAAAATCCCCCGATGGATTAGAAAATAAACGGGCGGATGGGTTTTCTACGCCTTGCGATCGCAACTGTAAAGCGTGTTTTCTAATAAAGTTTTGATCCTCCGGTTCTTCCGCATTTGCCGCCCGTTGAAATAAATCATCTAATAATTCAATAATATTAGCAAAACTATCTCTAAAAATTCCCGATAAATTTGCCAAAATATCAATCCGAGGATGTCCTACTTGGTCTAAAGGTTGTAATTCATAACGAACAATGCGTCCAGTTCCTTCTTTTACAGGTTCCGCCCCAACTAATTCTAATAAAATTCCTAACGACTCTCCGCGCGTTTTAATCGCATCTAACCCCCATAACATTACCGCAACAGTTTCAGGATAATTCCCCGTTTCTGCTAACTGTTGATTAATGATTTTTTGAGCGATTTCTCGCCCTCTCAAATAAGCCGCAGCCGAGGGCATTCGATAGGGATCTAAGGCGTGAATATTGCGTCCAGTCGGTAAAACTCCCGGCCCATCTCGCAGTAAATCCCCACCCGGTGCTGGCGGAATATATTCCCCATTTAATCCTCTTAATAAATTCGTTAATTCATCGGAAGTTTGCAGTAATAATTCTCGAATTTGGGTTTCAGCTTCCGGGGTAAATTCTGCGGTAGATTCGGTAAAATAAGCCTGGATATAGGTGGTTAATTCTTCTTCTGTTGGGTTCTCTCCAAAGATATGTAATCCAGAGGAAAATAAGCGCTGTTCAAGGATTTGTAAATAATCATAGATTTTGATAAAATAATTGTAGAGAACTTCGACGCTAAATAATCGAGCATTCTCCATTGTAAAAGCAATTCCTAATTTTTTGCCCTCCTCAAAGGGACAATCCACATCTAAACCGATATCAACAATTTGCTGACTAATCACTTCTTGAAGAGTTGAGTTTTTCTGGGGATCTTCTCGATATTCTGAAATTAACTCGCGTAAAGATACCAATTGTTTATACAGTCCTGCTCGACCATAAGGAGGAACATTATAGGAAATTAACACCCCATACCCTCGACGTTTTGCTAAAATTGATTCTGAGGGATTATTAGCAGCATAAAGATATAAATTCGGCAGATTTCCTAATAATATATCTGACCAAGAATAACCTGTATTTCCTAACGGTGAACCGGGCAACCATTCAACAGTTCCGTGCATCCCAAAATGCACAATTGCATCCGCTTGAAAGTCTTTTTGCAACCATTGATAAAAGGCAGTATATTGTGGATGGGGCGTTAAATCTCGTTCAAACATTAACCGCATTGGATCACCCGATAACCCTAAAGGAGGTTGCACCCCGATCCAAATATTGCCCAATTGAATCCCACCAATATGATAATCATCTCCAAAGGTTTTAATTCCGGTTCCCGTTAAAGATTTCCATTGTTTTTCAACACGAATTCGTTGTAAATAGCCTAACCATTTTTCTAATTGATTGACATTCACTTGATTAGAAATTGTAGAACCTTCCGCAAAAACAAAATTCTGTTTTTGTTCCAATAATTCATCGGCTATTTTAACCTTTTGAATTAAGCTTTCCCCCGTTTCAGGTAACTCTCCAACGGTATATCCTTGGGCTTTTAACCCCTGTAAAACATTCAATAAGCTCTGGGGTACATTTAACAAAGCCGCCGTTCCCGTAGCCCCATAGCCGGGGGGAAATCCATATAAAATAATCGCGATTTTTCGCTGTTCTACTGGTGTGTTTCGCAGTTGAATCCAACTTTTTACTCGTCCGGTTAAACGTTTAACTCGTTCAGGAATTAAATAAATATTTTCTCCCACTAACCCACCCAAAGGCACTGTATCAATAGCACCATCAAGTTCAGGTAAGGCATATAAAACCACACTTTGTAACCCTCCTATTCCTTGACGAGTCCATGATAATAAATCTTGAATTAATAGGGGTGCTGCGATAAAATAAGGAACGTTTTTTATCGTTAAAATTCCTTTAGCAATTTCTACCTGTCTTCCTGCTTCCATTGATCCGGCTGGGCCACCCACTAAGGGAAACCCAATCGTAGAAACAATTGCATCAACGCTTACAGCGTCTTTTGATAAGGATAAGGTTTCATTTTTTCCCTGTTGTCGTTGATTTAATTCCCAGGAAGTTGTCATCCAATCTCTAACTGCAACATGACCTTCAACGCCATTAATAAAAATCGGTAAAGGGATTAATTGAGCTTGTTGAAAATAGCGAATTAGTTGGGGAATATAAGCTTGTTTAGTAATGACGTGCTTACGATAAAGCAGGATACCAACAACGGGATCATTAACAGCTTTTGGATATTGTTGTTGATACCAATCTAAATAGGCTTTTGGCGATTCAAAATAACCGTTATAATCGGGATGTAATAATCCCATATTGGGAGTTTCAATAGGGGGGGGAATTTCACCGACGCTTAACCCTAAATAATGAGTAGCAATTGTCCAGAACATCGCTGCTACATTTTCTGTACCTCCCGCATTCCAATAGCCATAAATAATTAACCAGTTGCGGAGGTCTTGAACTTTTTGAACGGGGATAAATTTTAATAATTTCGGGCCTGTTTTCAGAAAGCTAATATAACCCGCAAGTTTATCTTCTTCTCGACCACTGGAAAATTTACTCAGAATAAATTGTATAGGTTTGGGCATTCCTTTGGGTTTATCCCCAATTTTAAACGCTCCAATTTGGGTTAAACTCATTAATTCTAAAGCGGATTCAAAAACTAAACGAATGGGAATCTTTTGTACTCGTTCTCTTAACCATAATACTTGGTCATAATCAAATAATAAGCTGGCAAAAAATACATCGGCATTTTCTAACGCAGATGCGATGGTATCCGGTTGATTGGAAATCGCGCGATCGCTAAAAACACAAATCTCTAATTCTGGACAACGAACACTCGCCAACTGTGCGGCTGTTCGATATAATTCAGCATTAAAAGATTCAAACCCAGCAATTAAAACAATCCGTTTCATAAACTCAATTCTTAAAATATTAGTTTTAATCTAATTATGTATAATTATAGCAATCCGTGTAGGATTTGCGATCAAAACCTGTAGGGGTTTGGTTTCCAAACCCTCTTTGCGCCTGGGTTTGGAAACCAAACCCCTACGATAAAATATTACAACCCCTAAACGGATTGCTATAGCAATTCTAAATTAAAATCAAATGGCGGAATATAATGCTTTAACTTCTGTTTTAATTGCGGGAGTGGATGAAGTGGGGCGAGGTGCTTTATTTGGCCCTGTGGTGGCTGCGGCGGTGATTTTATCGGAGGATAGCATTGCTGAATTAACCCGCGCTGGGGTTAAAGATAGTAAAAAATTAACGCCTGGGGTTCGTTCTCGGTTAGCGAGGGAAATTCAAGCGATCGCCATTGATTGTAAAATAGGTTGGGCTTCCGTTCGAGAAATTGATCGCTTCAATATTTTACAAGCCACATTATTAGCGATGAAACGAGCAATTTCCAAGTTAAATCCTCAACCCGGACTCTGTTTAATTGATGGAAATCAAAAGATTCCGCAATTATTAATTCCGCAACAAACAATCATTAAAGGAGATAGTACATCGATTGTAATTGCAGCCGCCAGTATTGTCGCAAAAGTTTGGCGAGATGAATTAATCACCCGTTTAGATGCAAAATATCCCCAATATGATTTAAAGCAAAATAAGGGATATGGAACCGCCAAACACCGTCAAGCGATACAAGAGCATGGTATTACTTCCCAACATCGTCAATCCTTTGGGTGTTGTCAATTATCCTTACCTTTATAAAATTAGGAACAATTTTCAGCCAACCAATTTAACAAATCTGAGTCCGTTTCAAAATCTAATAAAGCTTCCCCTAGTTCTTCCACTAATTCAATCGGAAGACTGCGAATTTGTTCTTGAATTTCAGGGTTAATTGTTCCTAAACGACGACTGAGCAAACGCAAAATAAACGTTATTTCTCGTTCTATTCCCCGTTCTATTCCCTGTTCCATCCAACTTGTAATAATTTCCATAAATCTTTCCTCCTGAATCAGTCCTAAGCGATTGAGTTCTTCTGTAAAAACGACTTTTTCGCTAGAATTTAAGCGCAAATAGGAGTCAATAAACCCCGAAATTAATTGATTCCTGGCTGGATCTAACTGCAATGTTACCAACAGACGCAAACACTCTGCTTTTACTTGGGGTCGATCCTGGGGTTCTATTCGCATTTTAGCCATTAATGCAGCCGCCACTGGATTTTGCTGACGTAAAAAATCCCGCCAATTCAAACGATTCAGTTGAATCGCTGCATAGCTAAATTCTAATACCTTCCGGTCTGGAAATTCAACTTGATAATCATTCGGTTCCAGACGTTGGGGGGTATCAAAAGAAAATAGTGCAATCGGATAAACGGGAAGGGCATATTTTTCATCAAGTCTAGCAAAATAATGAAACATCCGCCGCGCAAAATCTGCTTGAGCATAAGATTGAGTTTCGGTATGGATGAGGAAAAAGCTTTCCTGTTCTCGAAACCTAACTTTTGCTAATAAATCGACCTCTCGACGGTTCCCAGATGTTACATCAATAAATACCTCCTGGGGTAAAAAGGTAATAGAAGATTGATCAATATAGGGAATCAGATCGGGAAAAAATAATTCTAAAAATTCCCAAAAAAACGTCGAAAGCAATTCTTTAAATAATCGATCATGTTCAATGACCCGTTCTAAATTCTCAGTCATTTTAACTTTTTTTTTCTAACACTCAACACCTAACACTCGGCATTTGACACCCGATTAACAGACTGCTGTGGTAGAACAGAAACCCCTAATTGTTCAGCAGACCAATGGGAATAATCGGATAATAAATTATGGACTAATCGGTGCTTAACTGTCATCAACACACTTTTTAATAATCCGTTTCCTGTGGTTTCTAAAATCGGTTGTGGTGTTAACCATAATGGAGGCGGAAGTTCGACTTTTACAGCTAAATCAGCTTGACCTTTTAAATGGGTCATTCCTTGTAATTCAACCGGATACAATTTTCCGACTAAATTCAGCGAAAATCGTTGATTAATATATTCAATTCCGCGAATTTCACACCCGACGGATTTTAAATTGAGAATCCCATCAGACTGTATCCACAATTTCAAGTCTACTGTGGGTTGTAAATTGAACATCATGAACTCTAAAGGCCGCATTTTTAAGCGGTAAATATCCTCTCCCAAGTGATCCAAACGGGTCGGATCAACTAACGCTTTCACCAAACGTTTGGGTTGACGTAGATAATGGTGAATCAAAGTGGGCTCCGGTACTGCCATTTCAACAGTTTGAGATGCTTGAAAGTGGGTATACATATAGAAAGTTATAAAAGTCTACTAATCTAAACTTATCTTAATAAAATTTAAGAATTATTCAAACTTTTTTCATCCATCGGGAGTCAGGATAAAGCATGAGGGCGGATCTCCCCTGAAAAATAGGTAATCGTTTTATCATAAGGGTAAGGCTGATGAGATTAATGTAAATAATTGTAACGCAATTTAGCAAAATGTAACTGAACGGGAGGAATCCGCCAAACAATTTCTATCTTGAGGATTAATTCAATCCTTCTTAATCCATTTATTATCTACGGAACTAAAATTATGACTGTTTCCATTGCCCATCTTGGCCCATCGGGGACTTATGCAGAAGCCGCCGCCTTAGCTTATGCTCAATATCTCACCCAAAAAACAGGGGAAGAATCCATGTTATGCCCCTGTTCAAGTATTAGTCAAACCTTATGGACAGTTGCCAAAGGAGATGCCAATATTGGGGTAGTTCCTGTTGAAAATTCCATTGAAGGCAGTGTTAGTATGACCCTGGATACAATGTGGCAAATTGGTTCCTTACAAATTCAACAGGCGTTAATTCTTCCTATTGCCCATGCCTTGATTTCCCAAGCCAAAAATTTTGCTAATATTCAAGTTGTTTATTCTCATCCTCAAGCCTTAGCTCAGTGTCAGGGATGGTTAGAAAAATATCTCCCTGATGTGCCATTAATTGCCAAGAATTCAACCACGGAAGCTTTAGATCACGTCAGAGATGAAACTCATACCGCCGCGATCGCGTCTTTACGAGCAGCAGAATTATATCAATTACCTATTCTCGCCCATCCTATTAATGATTATCCCGATAATTGTACAAGGTTTTGGGTTGTTAGTCTACAACCTTCAGGAGCGGGAAAATATACTTCTTTAGGCTTTAGTGTTCCGGCAAATGTTCCGGGTGCATTAGCAAAACCCTTGGCAATTTTTGCCGATAGAGGGATTAATTTAAGTCGAATTGAATCCCGTCCTAGTAAGCGATCGCTGGGAGATTATCTGTTTTTTATGGATTTAGAAGCAGATAGTCATGAACCCTCTGTACAATCAGCCTTAGCGGAATTAAAAACCTTTACCGAAACTCTGAAAGTTTTTGGGAGTTATACCCTATTAAACCTGGAATAGTTTCTCTTCGGAAAATTGATAATCAGTCTTGTAGAATGGGTGAGAATTACTCAGACTTTTTACCCACTCTACTGAATTTTTAAAGTTCTATGGATATGTTTTTGAGCAGTATTCCCAGTATTCCTGATTTGACCCATCCTAATGAATTAATAGAATTGGGGTCAATGGTGATTAAAACCCTGATTAACTTGGCAATTTTTTTAACAGCAATAGGTGTAATTTTATCCCTAATTAATTGGTCAGTTAAAAAACGAGGGGATTCGATTTCTCTTCCCGTTGTCAAAATAGCGTTAGAACAATATTTGAAATGGATGCAAAGTTTACCGCATTTAATTCTAATTGTTTTAGTGATTACCAGTGGATTTTTTCTCTGTTCTACGTTAGCTAATCGCTATCATAATTGGGAACAACAACGCATTACTCAAATTGCCACCACCGTTGCGGGAGAACGCTTAGAACAAACAGCGCCTCGAATTCGTTATGAAATTGAAGAACCCTTTACCGATTATCGATATGTTGAGGGTAAAACCATTGAAGTTAAAAGTACCCGTATTGTATCTCGTTGGATGACCTTAGCGGGATCACAAATTGAGGTTAAAATTAATCAAACCACCAGTCCCGATACTAAACAATGGATTTATAGTGTTGATTTTGTGGGAGAATATCAAGTTAAAAATCAACTGAAAGGAATCTCGGAATTTTTCTTTGAAGTTCCCCCCCCCTACGGTTATTTATTATTACAAGATTTTCAAGTAGAACAAAATGGAAAACCCTTAGTTCAAGTTAACCCTGGAGATTATGGATTTCCGTTTAAATTATCCCCTGGAGAAACCACGAATTTTAAAGTTAGCTATCAAGCTCAAGGTGCGCCTCGTTGGGTTTATCAACCCGGTGATCAATTATTATCGAATTTCCGCTTAAATGTTTTAGCTAATTTTCCCCAGGCTGAATTTGCAGGTGCAGTTCCAACTGTAACAAAAGAAGGAGGAGAAAATCGACAACTTTCTTGGGTTTATGAAGGCAATATTTCGGTTAAAAATCCATTAGGAATATTTACCGCTACTGCTCCCCTTCACAATACAGGGGTGATCCCTAGATTATTATTATTAGCTCCCGCTATCTTTTTATGGTGGATTATTTTACTCTACCTTTCTTTACCCTTAAGTTTGCGAGATGTGGCAATTATCGCTGGACTATTTTTTGCCTGTTTATTAACTTTAACCTATAGCAGTCGTTTGATCGATGCTAAACTCGCTTGGATGCTAATTTCTCCGGTATTATTATTAGCAGTCTGGGGACTCGGAAAAACCCGTAAAGCTGCTTGGGTGGCAATTATTTGTACAATTTCTGGAGGAATATTACCTATATTGGGTTTATTAGTTTCCTACAGTGGGATCACCTTAAGTCTAGCGGGATTATTATCAGGAATCTGGTTAGCTGTTCAACATTGGTATGAGTTAGGAGAGGAAAAGTAAAAAGGCGATCGCATCATCTGAGAGGGGCGGGTTTAGTCAGATTATTGGTTAGAATTGAAGATAATTACAGAANAGCCCTGACCCCCGTGTAGAGACGTTGTATGCAACGTCTCTACACTACACGGGGAATATACAGCAAACATTAAAGAATGGAATATTAGACAGTTTGCACAACTTGATCGGAGAAGATTTCTGTTAATACCTGAAGATAGGGAGAAAAGATCTCGAAATTTTGAGGAAGTAAACGCTTTTCTAATTCTTCAGATAGCGCATTCAACATATCTTGAGTCAACTTCCAACTAATATGTAGCCGAGGATATAAAATCACACATACAGGAAATAATTCCTGTTGAATCGGACGTAAACTGTTCTCTAACGCACACCAACATAGATAAATCTGAAATAACTCAATATCACGAGTGCTGGAGTATTGAAGGATATGATTTTTCAAATCCCCGCTAATACTGCGATACCCCACATTCAAATCATGTACTTTATGATAAACCTGGTGAGCAATTGTTGTAAAACTAGAAAGTAACTGTTGAACCGCAATTAAAGCCGGAGAATTTGATAGGTGTTTTGCGGCTAAATCATTGACTTCCCCCAAAGGAGAATATAAATAATCCTCCAAAGTTTTAAAGTATAGGAAAAAAACAGTTCTTTCTTTCATAGACATCCACTCCAATAACATTCGCCCCATATAATGAAACTGCAACTGTAGCAGAACTAACATTAAAGGTTCAGCTTGCGAGTATTTTCGGCGAAGTTTTATTGTTTCTCGTCCCAAGGATACCGATAAACGGTAAGGATATTCATATTGAGCAAAAACTTCCAAGGTTTGATGATACAAATTACCCACATCTTCTATCAGTGTAGCTGTGTGTTTTAAGGCGAGTTTATTCACAGGATACTGATTCCAGTCAATCCCTAAAATAGTTCCCACTTTATTCCAAGCCAGTGTACCCAAAAGATTCAAGTTCTTCATTAACTCCGCCACAATGCGAGAGCGATCCTCATGAAATTCAGTCACATCAACTTCATGATTTTCTAAAAAGAAATGAGTTGAATTGTGGGAGCTATGAGCAGCAGCCTTTTCATAATATTTCTGTGCCCATCGAACCGCCATCAATGTCATTTCTCTTCTATCACTGGAACTAGACATAGAGTTCAGTTGCTCTGGAGTTTTGGAGAACATCATAAAAGCTTGCTTCCTTGGCAGTAAGGTTCATTAGAGGATTTAGGAAGAGAGGAGTCAAAGTAGAATTCAGAAAACTGTTAGTTACTAAATTCTATAGTCTGGTTTAATTATAGCCGAGTTAATTGATGATTTTAGCCGATTTTTATAAAGACTTTATGTAGTTCATCTAAATTTTAATTTAGTTAAATTTTCATTATAAATTCTGTAATTAGGTATACAAAAATCAATGATAGTGTGAATAAACCTTAATTAAAATTTAATAGAAATGTAGTATTTCTACTGTGATTGTAGCAACTTTTTTAATCTCGGCTTAAACCACTGCGTTTTCTAACATTATAATCGTTCCTTGTTCAGCATTAATTTTTACGTCTATTCCTAAAGGAATAGTAAACTGATCTCGAATATGACCCATCATAGAACCATACCAAGCCGGAATTCCCAACGGTTGAATTAAATCATTTAATACCTGCCATAAGGTTAAAGAGGGTTCATTTCCTTCGCCTGGGGTGCAGGCGGTACATTGACTAAAAATAAACCCCGAAATTTGATCTAAAATTCCGGCTAATTTCAAATGGGTTAACATTCGATCAATTCGGTAAATATCCTCTCCCACATCTTCCACAAATAGGATTTTATCTCGCCAATTTGGTAAATATTCAGAACCGACTAAAGCGGATAAAACCGATAAATTTCCTCCGATTAACTGTCCTTTTGCTTGACCTCGATAAATTGTTTCAACACGAACATTAGGAGAATTTTGAAAGGTGATGGCTTTTCCTTCAAATAATAGTTTTTGCAACCAACTGACAGAATAGGGATTCCACATGGAAGTCCCTAATAATCCATGAAACGTGACTAATCCGGTTTTGCTATATAATCCTAATAATAAAGCCGTGATATCACTATAACCGAGGAAAATTTTAGGATGTTGGCGAATTAAATCATAATCTAATAACGATAATATTCGAGCACTTCCCCAACCGCCTCCGGTCGCAATAATTCCCTTAACCGTCGGGTCAGCAAACATGAGATTAATATCTGCCGCCCGTTGTTGATCTGTTCCGGCTAAATAGCCGTATTCACTGAGAACATGAGGGGCAACTTTAACCGTTAATTCCTGTTGTCCTAATTGCAGTTGAATCCATTTTAAATGTTCTTTTAAAATTGGGCTGGCTGGAGTCACTAACCCCACTGTATCACCTGGGTTTAAACGGGAAGGTTTGAGTAACCGAGGAACAGATGCAGACTGAGCTAAAACGGGCAACTGAGTCGCAATTCCCGTTAAAGTTAATCCCGCTAAAAAATTACGACGATTCATGAATCAGTTATCAGTTGTAGGGGCGGGGTTTTCCCGCCCGAACTTAGCTATCAGTTAAGATTTTGCTGGTTATAGAAGGTGATTAATTAATTCTATAACCCCTGCTCCTCGACTATTTTGTGTTACCCAATTAACCCTTTCTTTGACTTCGGGTAAAGCATTAGCGACGGCTACGGAATAACCACATTGTTCTAAAAAATCACAATCGTTTTCTGCATCCCCAACGCCAACAATTTGTTGTAGAGGGAGGTTGATTAATTGGGAAAGTGCGTTTAATCCAAAGGCTTTATTAATGCCTTCGGGTAATACCATTACCGCTCCTTTATTGCAAATAATTTGCAGATTAACCCCTAAGTCTTGAATCGTTTTCTGAGTAATCTCTAAATAGGGTTCCCAAGTGGCAATAATCACCCGTCCTACTCCCAAAACTTCCAAAATTTGAGGTTGAGCAATCTTAGAAAATTCCTCTGGAACTGCCTGATTGTTTAAGAGTTGTTGTTTTTGGTCAATGCGATCGCGTAACAGGGTTATAAACGCTTCCGAGGGGCGATCTGCTAACAATTTTTCCACCTTTGTAGAAGGTTGATATAACACGGCTCCATTTTCCGCTACTACCCAATCAAACACATTAATAACCGGAATATGCGCGATTAAATTATCAAGTTGTCTGCCTGTAATCAGAATTAACTTCCGCCCTGACTGTTGCCACTGTTCTAAAGCGTTTAAAGTAGATTCCTCCACCATTCCATCCGTCGCTAAGGTTCCATCAAAATCCGTTGCTAAAGCTAAATAATTCATGATGATCAGAAAAAAATTGTTGAGGAAGGGGTAGATTTAGATTAAATTAATTCTACCACTCATCCGTTTAATTAACGCCTAAATTTATGAGTCATCATCTTCATACTCGACCCAAGAATTAGTAGTTTCAGAAACCCTAACTTTTAATTTGACTCCTTCAGGGACTCGTTTTTTGGTGACATCATAAATATATTTGGCAATCATTTCGGCGGTTGTTTCATATTCCGGGGGTAAAATTTCGTTTAATACCCCATGATCTAATCCTCCTTTAGTAACATCTTTTTTTGCCCATCGTAAACTTCTAAAATCTGCCACCATCACCGGATGAGGACAATGTTCCGAAGGATGCAATTGGTTAGATGTTGCTTCCACTTGCACACGATAACTATGACCGTGCATCCGTCCACAAGGCCCATCATAATCTTTAATATAATGGGCACTATCAAAGGTAAATTCTGTGGTTAATTTCCATCTCGGCATAGGTACAGGTCTCAACTCAACATCTGATCTTATTTTGACGCCCCCTTGAACTTTCTATCTGTTAACCTAAACCCCATCGGGAGTTTTATTAACAAAACTTAATACTATCTTCTTGCAAAAGATTATAAACTAAGTTTAGCTTATTGATAAAGATACTCAATAAGTTGTTGTCTCGATCAATTCATCGACCTATGCAAACCTACGACAATCCAACGGTCAACTCTGACGGGTGGGCGGGTAATGCCCGGTTCATCAACCTCATCGGCTTATTTTCCTCACACCCTTTTTAGTTATGAACTGTCCTTGCTGGTCTGGAAAACTATTGCGACATATTGATCGAAATGGTTTGTACTGGTATTGCCCAGATTGTTGCCAAACAATGCCAGTTTCAGAAGCTGTTAATCGGCTCTTATTACAGCAGGAAAATTTGTCAAAACCCAATCCTCAACTTTGGTTATATATTCCCAAATATTAAAGTTAGTTTTTAAAATCTGTTTTAGACCCAATGTAAAAGCGAGGTAATGATGATCGATGCCAAGCTTTATCTGAAGAAGCGATTAATTGTAGAGATTACGAGAGGAATTAACACGGAAGAATTTTTTAGCATCATTCATCGACCTTTAATTACTGATCGATTTTTGGGTTTACTGGAATGGTTAGCAAATCAGTTCGGAGAGTCAACATCTGGTGGGTATTTTACTTAACCTTCGCCTGACACACCAAGACTTTGCTGAAACGATGGGCACTAGCCGTGTTACGATCACACGCTTAATCAATCAATGTGAGCGGGAAGGAAAGATTGTACGCAAGGGCAACTTACTTAAGATTTGTTTAAATTTGCTTTAAACTTTACCGCTTTATGGTATTAGTTGAAAATTAATTTTATTAAGCGAACAAATCTCTAGGAAAAAATGGAAAAGGTCAGAAACTTCATAAATCGTTGGTTGCAAGACCTAAAGCAAGACTATTGGCAATCGTTTGTTTACTTAAGTGAGTCACCCGATCAAAAAATGAGTAGAGAAAACAGATCCGAAATGGCAAACAGTAGTGAGTTATCAACCATTTGTTTAGCAAAGGCAAAAGTCGGCGATCGCGTGCGGATCGTCTCCCTGAACTCTGGGGAAGGCAACAATCGCTTAATGGCAATGGGATTGATGCCGGGAGTGATTTTAGAGGTGATTAGCTGCACGGGAACAGGGTCTGCGGTCGTGGCATTTGACGGCCAGCGATTAGGGTTAGGTGCAGACATGGCGGAAAAGATTTCTATCACAAAAATACCGAGTTCTATAGGGACAGTTAAAAATATGACAGGCAATCAAAATTCCCCGGTTAAACTGCGAGATGTGGCGATCGGTTCGATCTTGAAAGTGATCGGTTACGAACCCGCATCCCGTGACTACAAACGCAAATTATTAGCTATGGGACTCACCCCCAGCACGGAGTTTAAAGTAACGCGCCACGCACCTCTGGGCGATCCGACGGAAATAGAAGTCAGGGGATTTCATCTGAGTTTACGCAAAGCTGAAGCCGATGCCCTCATCGTCGAGCTAGTATAAGGAATCATGGATAATGCTAAATAAAACTATCGGATTAGTGGGTAATCCTAATTGTGGGAAAACCACCTTATTTAACGCGCTAACCGGGGCAAATCAGCACGTTGGCAATTGGCCGGGTGTTACGGTTGAACGCAAAGAAGGTAGCTATCGCTATCAAGGTAAAAATATTAAAGAGGAGCAGACGATTACGGTTGTCGATTTACCGGGTGTTTATTCTCTGGATACGAGCGATAACACAACGGGACTCGATGAATTAGTGGCGCGAGACTATCTCCTGAGTGGTCAAGCGGATTTAATTGTTAATATTGTCGATGGGTCTAACTTAGAACGCAATCTTTACCTGACAACGCAGATTCTAGAAATGGGCGTGCCGATGGTGATTGCCCTAAATATGATGGATCTGGCTAAAAATCGGGAAATTATTATCGATCCAGAAAAACTCTCGGAAAGATTGGACTGTGCTGTAATTCCTTTGTGCGCCAATAAGGGTAAAGGCGTGACTCAGTTGTGCGATGCGATCGCTTTAGCATTATTAGATTCAGAAAGCAAAAACATCCCAAAAGCCTACTGTCCTTATCCACCTATAATTGAGGAAGCTTTGGCAGATTTGGTTTCTATTTTGTCATTCCAATCTATTAAGAAAGGGAGTCAACGATGGTTTGCCCTGAATTTGCTGCAATATGACGATCGGCATCTGCCGGAATTCGGAGAAGATCTGTTACAACGCATTGCTGAACATCGCCATCGCATCCATCAAACCTTAGCAGAAGATACCGATTTATTGATTGCTGATAGTCGGTATAGCTGGATTCATCAAATCATGCAAGGAGTCGTAGAACGCCCCAATCTCGTCCAACAAACGGTTAGCGATCGCATCGATCAAGTGGTTCTCAATCGCTGGTTGGGAATTCCGATCTTTTTGGTTGTCATGTACTTAATGTTTTTCTTTTCCATTAATGTTGGCGGTGCATTTATTGATTTCTTCGATATCGGTGTTGGCGCTATTTTTGTCGGCGGGACTGCCCATTTATTACAACAAATTAATGCGCCGGGTTGGTTAATTGGTTTACTGGCCGATGGAGTCGGAGGCGGAATTCAAACCACAGCAACCTTTATCCCTCAAATTGGAATGCTGTTTATTTTCTTAGCTATTTTAGAAGACTCTGGCTATCTCGCCCGGGCAGCATTTGTGATGGATCGCTTAATGCGATTTATGGGATTACCGGGTAAATCTTTTGTGCCGATGATGGTCGGTTTCGGTTGCAATATTCCCGGAATTATGGCGACGAGAACTTTAGAAAATCGGCGCGATCGCTTAATGACAATTTTGATGAATCCCTTCATGTCCTGCGGCGCACGTTTACCTATCTATGCTTTATTTTGTGCAGCTTTCTTTCCGACTAATGGACAAAATATCGTATTTCTGCTGTATATTATTGGCATTTTCGCCGCGATTTTTACCGGATTAGTGATGAAAAATACCTTATTTCAAGGTGAAGCGGCTCCCTTCATTATGGAACTACCACCTTATCACATTCCGACTTTTAAAGGAATTGGGATTCGCGCTTGGGAGCGACTGAAAGCTTTCATCACTAAAGCGGGTAAAATGATCGTGATCGTGGTGTTAATTTTGGGATTAATTAACTCCGTGGGGGTTGATGGTTCTTTTGGTAAACAAAATAGTCAAGATTCAATTTTAAGTGCTTTTAGTCGCACGATTACCCCGGTTTTTTCACCGATGGGAATTAGTCAAGAAAATTGGCCGGCTACAGTGGGTTTATTTACAGGAATCTTTGCTAAAGAAGTAATGGTGGGGACGATGGATTCCCTTTATACTGCTTTGGGAGAACAAGAAATTGGCGGTAATCAAACAGAAGAACCTTTTGATTTTTGGGGTGAGATTGGTAAGGCATTTGCGAGTATTCCTAAAAACTTAGCCGATTTAACAAATCAGCTACTTGATCCTCTGGGAATGAGTATTATGAACGATACGGGGGATTTGAAAGCATCCGCAGAAACTCAAGAAGTGAGTTATACGACCTTCGGACAAATGGCAACTCGGTTTGGCAGTAATACGGCAGCGATCGCATTTCTGCTATTTGTTTTATTGTACTTTCCTTGTGTTTCTGCTACTGCCACCGTTTATCGAGAAACAAACTTAGGTTGGACGATTTTTGTGGCTTGCTGGACAACTGGATTAGCCTATTGGGTGGCGGTATTCTATTACCAATCTATGACTCTAAATCAGCATCCCGGAAGTGCGATCGCTTGGTTAATTAGTTTAGCTTTTGTCATGGGATGTGTTATAATTGGAATGAAACAAATTAGCGATCGCCGTCGAATCAAACTAACAGGAAGAATGTCAGAGCCTTCTCTATAAACTGCCAGGAGATAACTAATGATTTTGCAGGAAATTCAGCAATATTTATGCAAGCATCCTGTTAGCTCTTTAACTGAACTTTCCCAACACTTTCACAGCGATCCAGATGCTTTGCGTTTAATGCTAGAACGACTGCAAAGCAAAGGGCGAGTTCGCAAGTTAGAAGCTAAAAAATGTGGGGGATGCCAGAGTTGCGCCCCAGAAACGCTTGAACTTTACGAATGGATTAATTCCTAATTAATTAAGGAGATACTGTTATGTTATCACCAGCAATGACCGAGGGGTTGAACGAACAAATTAACTTAGAAATGTTTTCCTCCCATCTTTATTTGCAAATGAAGAAGAATTTTTATTTAAGAGCATTCTTGACAAGATAAAACTAATTGGTGTAGAAGGTCAGGGGCTATTTTTCATTGATCGTGAAATTAGTACCATTGCTGCAACAAGAGCAACAAAAAACACTGCCAATGCCCCAACCTCTGCTACTGTTTGACAATCAAGTTAACCCAAAATCTAAATGTTAGAAAACCTTAAAATTGCTTTAATCGAAGCAATTGAAGATGAATACAAAGCCAGGGCAACTTATCGCTCGATCCTGAATAAATTTGGAGCAATTCGCCCCTTTGTCAACATTGTTGAGTCGGAGGAACGTCATATTCGGGTGCTGATTCCTTTGTTCTGGAAATATGAAATTCCCATTCCCGAAGATAATTGGCAAGGACGAGTTGAAGTTCCAAACTCTGTGCAAGAAGCGTGTCAAGCGGGTGTGCAAGCTGAAATTGAAAACGCAGAAATGTATCAGCGATTGCTGAATTTAACCCAAGGCTATCATGAGGTACAACGGGTTTTTTTGAATTTGCAATCGGCATCCCAAAATAATCATTTGCGTGCTTTTCAACGCTGTGCAGAGCGAGGAAATTCCCAATCCGATCAAGAAAGAGGAGAAGGACACCGACAGGGGCGAGGTTGTAGAGGAAGGAGAGGGCAGAGAATGGGATTAAGGTAAAAGAACTTAGTTGGGCTTTAGCCCTGATAATGCCTGGTTTCATCAGAGGGCTAAAGCCCAACTACATACAAAGAATCAGACTAATCTTATTGGCAATGTTGATATTGCATCAAACGCGATCGCAATTCTGCCACTGTTTTCGGAGGGGATTCGCGTTCGCGTAGCGTGCCGTTAGCCGTATCGCGGAATGCCATCGGCAGTGCATTCCAAATTTCCCACAACGTAGGCATTCCCAATTCTAACTGTTCTAGCAATGTAACATTATTAAACACTTGATCGGCCTGATCGGACACCAGCACCCGCCCTTGATGCAGTACGATCGCCCAATCTGCCCAACCATAAGCTAGATCGAGATCGTGAGTTGCCATCACAATTGTAGTTCCATTACCATGAATGCGGTCTAATTCCTGCATTAAATGGCGAGTTTGCAACCGATCTAAATAAGCTGTCGGTTCATCAAGTAATAATAATTGCGGTTGTAACGCCATTACCCCAGCTAAAGCTACCCTTCTTTTTTGTCCCAAACTCAGATAATGTAACGGTCGATTAGCCAACTCTTGTAAGTTAAAATCACTCAAAGTTTGATCCAATCTTGCCACGATTTCTGACTGCGATAGTTGTAAATTACAAAGTCCATAAGAAATATCTTCCTCTACAGTTGCCGCCACTAATTGTTGTTCGGGATCTTGAAACGCCAAGCCAATTCTTTGTCGCCATTGATTCAGCGATCGCGCCTGATATTGCATCGGTTTACCTTGCCAAGAAATCACTCCCGCACTACAGCGATATAACCCATCTGCTAATAATAATAACGTCGATTTTCCACAGCCATTATGCCCTAAAATAGCTGTTCTTTTCCCGGCTGGAATAGACAGACTTAAATCTTCAATTGCCGCCTGATTTGCACCTGGATAGGTGTAAAATACATTTTCAAATTGCAGTAGAGATGGGCTATTATCCAAGATAATCACCAAAATTTTAACTCGAAAATCACTAACCCAATACAACCCAATAGAGATTCTAGGGCATAGCGTTGGGAATAGTTATAGGACTGAGTTGAATAAACTTGAAACTGTCCGTTAAAACCCCGCGCCGTCAGTCCCAGAGAAAATTGTTGATAGCGTTGTAGCGATCGCACTACCAACTGTCCTGCCAACAATGCTACACTTTGCATCCAGCGTTGACGAGTACGATAACCGCCTCGCGCTGCCATCGCTAACTGAAGTTGAGTTGCTACATCAAGGAATAAAAATACAAATCGATACATTAAAAGTAATAGATCTAGTAATACGGGAGGGAAACGACATTGACGCAAAATAGATAGTAACTCAGCAAAAGGAATCGTGAATAAAATAAACAGCAAACAGGAAAAACAAGCCAGCGATCGCATGACAATTTCCATCGCTTGCATCAATCCAGAATAACTCACAAACAGATACCAATTACCAATTACCAATCCACCTAAAGAATTAGCCTGAATAGCTGTAATTTCATCAAGAGCGATCGCATTTATTAACAATGCGGGTAAGCTAGTCAGTAGAAAGATACTTACAACTCCCAAAACACGCCCATATACTTTAATTGGAATGCGAGCATAGCCGATCGTCCACAGATTCAACCAAACAAAAATAGCTGCTTGCGTGAGAGGATGAGCCAGTAAAGCGATCGCTAAAGTAGTTAACGCAAATAGCAACTTTTGTAAAGGGGGTAATTGCTTGAGGTGATTGGTATAGGCATAAGCATCGAGATAATGGTGCATTGGTTATGGGTTGGTTTTTGTTTGTGGGTTAGCACAAATTATCGGATTTTGGTTGATTTTCCTGCGATTCGGTGTTGTTCTTGCCTACCACGATATAATCCGATCGCATAGCCAATTACTCCCGCTCCCAGTCCCGCTTGCAAAGCAAATAAAAGCGATTCAATTTCACCACTAGCAGGCTCAAAAATGGGAGTCGCCCAAGGTTTATAGTTAGGATTTACCTCTTGAATAGCCGCCTCGGCTGCACCATCGGCTCCCCCAAACTCGGCTCCCCGAACTAGAATTAAAGGAGCGATCGCTAAAGCCGTCACGCCCAATACCAGTAACCCATTATTCCAACTTTTGCGAGAAACTTGCATTTCTTAGGCTCCTTCTTTAATCACATTTAGCGTTTGTAACTCTTGGTAGTTATAGGTGACAAGCCAGTTCCACACCAGCACCGTTAGCAAACCTTCACTAAGAGCTAAAGGCACTTGAGTCAGAGCAAAAATACCCGCAAACTTAACAAATGCTGCCCCTATTCCTCCTACTTCTGCCGGAAATGCCAGTGCTAGTTGTACTGAAGTCATCACATAAGTGAGCAAATCTGCTAAAGAAGCCGCCAGAAAAATAGCCAGAGTTTGTCTACCGCTTGCTTTGATCACCAGTTGATAGATGCCGTAGGCGACAAATGGGCCAACTACTGCCATTGAAACCGCGTTTGCGCCCAAAGTTGTTAAGCCACCATGAGCCAATAGTAACGCCTGAAATAACAACACCAAAGCGCCTAGAACAGACATTACGGATGGCCCAAATAGCACCGCACCCAATCCAGTCCCCGTAGGATGGGAACAACTCCCGGTGACAGAGGGAATTTTCAATGCAGAGAGGACGAAAGTAAACGCTCCTGCTAGTGCTAGAAGTAACTTAGTTTCGGGATGCTGACGGGTGATGCGCGTAATTGATCGCAAACCCCAAACAAAGAAAGGAATAAATACTACCCACCAGAATATTGCCCACTGTACTGGTAAAAATCCTTCCATAATGTGCATTGCATGGGCAGGAGTAGGTGATGCAATTACTAGATAAAAACTCAACCCTGCCATCATTATCAGGCGCAACCATTTATGCTGTTTCATACAAGGTTCAAATATCGCAACTTATCAGCCAAAAGTGTTTTTCAAACCCCATAAATTAATATTGGTCGCTCAATACTTTTTCCAGCCGAATTGCGATCGCTAAATAGGTTAATCGAAACCAATAATTTGTAGGGATAAACGATGCTGCTACTCCCATAGCGATGGCAATTAAGCCAAAGTATCAAAACCGAATCCAGGCAATAGCTTGACAACCAATGATGTATTTTGAATCGAAAAAAGCTTGGGTTAGACACGATCTGTACCTCGCAGATGTTGATATAAATAAACACTGATCGGCGGGCATCCTGACTCAGAGACAGCAAAATCTCTTTACAGTTGCGGGACAGCGCCGGATTTACACCGAACTTTCCCCCTTTCCTCCAACGACTGCTCCCCGTTGGAACCGATTGCTTTTAGATATTAACACGCTGAGTGACTTTTGAAAAGTCTCAAGCGCAAAAATCTTGCTTCTCGATCCAAAAACATCACTCATCTCTGTATAATTTAATTCTTATTCTTTTTTACTCCCTAATCCTTTTTTGCAAATGGCTAACACAGGTTATACCCTTCCGGTTTTTGCCGTTGCTTCTGCTAAAGCGGCATTTTTACACTTACAAAATCCCCTTGAGATGATCTCAGAAGTAGCTCTTGATTTGCTACCGGATCGCGCCACAATTCCGGTACAACAAGTTGCTAATATTGATGTCGATAGTGCTTTAGCAATTACTCTTAGTGACCCCGGAGATAATTTAGATTTAACGCGCAATACGCCGATTTGGGCTTATGTGAAATGGCAAGAACGTCAAACAGAACCTCTGATTTTAGAAGCGGGAGAAGGATTGGGAAAAACCCCATCGGGAGATCCGGCAATTTACAGATATGCTCGTCGCTTATTTGAGGCTAATTTGTTACCTTTGATTCCCGCCGATAAAACGATTACGATATCAATTATTTTACCCGAAGGTCGCCAGTTAGCTCAACGAACATCGAATGAGGCGTTTGGCATTTTGCAAGGGTTATCGCTATTAGGAACGAGTGGAATTTCTCAACCTCTTTCGACTGAAGAACATCTGGAAGAATTGCGTCATAATTTGCAAATTATAGTTCAAAATAGAAAGGATTTAGTTTTTTGTATTGGCAGTCATGGAACCCATATCGCTCAAGATTTGGGTATTCCAGAAAATGCGATCGCACAAGCGGGAAACTGGGTTGGCCCCTTGTTAGTAGAAGCAGGACTGCGGGGTGCAAATTCGGTGTTATTATTGGGCTATCAAGGAAAGTTAATTAAACTAGCTGGCGGGATTTTCAATACATCAAGTCATCTCGCCGATGCGAAGTTAGAAATTATTAGTGCGGCTGTGGTGAAAGCGGGTGGGAGTTTGGAAAATTTACGAGCAGTATTAGATACAAAAACGGCTGATGAAGCTTATAAACTATTAGTAGAAATAGGATTAGCCTCGCCAGTTTTTGATATTTTAGCAGAAACTATTAGTGAAAAAGCCCAAAAGTATGTGCAGAAGTATGGCAATGTTTTTCTAAAAATCGGTGTGATTTTGTTTGATCGTCAAGGGAAAATTATTGCCCAAACTGCGATCGCTACTGAGTGGATCGCGCAATTAAAATTGGCAAAATAAATTCCCCCTTGAGTAGAGTTAGAAACCCGGTTTCAATTGCGGATATTTTACAAGTAGGATAAGCAATTACCGGAACAGTTGTTAAAATTCGGTGTGCTTTTATTGTCAGCAATTCGGGATCGCCAGGGCCAATTCCTAATCCATAAAGTTTCCCTAATTTAGTCATAATTCGTTCTCTTTTGCTAAGGCATTGACTGCTGCTGCCGCGATCGCACTTCCTCCCCTACGTCCGTGCAGAGTAATAAATGGCACACCCCGGCTATTTGCTGCTAATTCCCTTTTCGATTCTGTCGCTCCCACAAATCCAACCGGAAAACCTAAAATTAAAGCAGGTTTTGCGACGCTTTCATCTAGCAATTCTAGTAAGTGAAAAAGTGCTGTTGGTGCATTACCAATTGCTACCACTGATCCGGCTAAATTCGGTCGCCAAAACTCTAAAGCGGCAGCCGATCGAGTATTATTAATTTGACGGGCTAACTCGGTCACTTCTGGATGATTGAGTGTACAAATAATCTGATTATTTTGGGATAAACGCGCTTTAGTAATTCCATTCGCTACCATTTGAGAATCACAGAGAATCGATGCACCCTGAGCAAGGGCATTTCGTCCGATTTTCACCGCATCCGATGACGCTTCTAAATCTTGGGTTATATCTGTCATCCCACAGGAATGAATTAGACGAACCGCAACATGAGCTAAATCATCGGGTAGATTTTCTAAGTTAGTTTCAGCCCGAATAATTGCAAAAGATTTCCGGTAAATTTCGTCACCATTCCGCAGATATTCAATCATATTCATCTTTCTTCCTCCCGGTCGAATCGCACCATAGCGCCGCTTCTCCCGTTCCACCTAAAATCAATACTCTTTTCAACTCTACACCAATTAACAATCCTCGTCCTCTTGTTTCATAGATTTCAACCTAACACGATCGCCAAATCCAGTCAAGTTCTATTTCATTCACCTTATCCCCTGAGAGGGGATTGCCATTAAAAACTAATCTGCTACAATATTTATTGCCAGAAAGCGATCAGATTTTAAATAATATGACTCAAAAACAATGGTACGAATCCCTGTTCGAGAATTACGGACAAAAATATGATTCCGAGAATTTTACACAAGGGACAATTGGTGAGTGTGATTTCATAGAAAAAGAACTAGAATTTAATAAGTCCTTAAAAATATTAGATGTGGGATGTGGTACAGGAAGACATACAATTGAACTGACAAAGCGGGGATATTCTGTTACGGGAATTGATTTATCCCAATCCCAGCTTCAAAGGGCAAAGGATAAAGCCAAAAGTGAAAATTTGAGCATTGATTTTCAGCAGCAGGATGCTAGAAATTTGCCATTTAATCAGGAATTTGATGCAGCGATAATGCTTTGCGAGGGAGGATTTTCGCTCATGGAAACTGATGAAATGAACTTTGAAATCCTGAAAAATGTCACCCGATCGCTAAAGACAAATGCTAAATTTATATTTACAACTTTAAATGGATTATTCCCATTATATCACTCGGTTGAGCAATTCTATGAATCAGCAACGGAAGTAGGAAATGCTACCTACAAAAGCAATAGTTTTGACTTGATGACATTCCGGGAGCATAACATAACGGAATTTGAAGATGACCTGGGAAACAAGAAATCTCTTGCCTGTAATGAAAGGTATTATGTGCCGAGCGAAATTACCTGGTTACTTAAATCTCTGGGTTACAGCAGCATAGATATTTATGGTGCCAAACTGGGTGCATTTTCCAGAAATGACAAATTAACAACGGTCGATTTTGAGATGCTTGTTATTGCTGAAAAATAATTTTGTAATTTGTCCTTACTCGCTCAATCAGAACTGAACTTAATAGGGAAATTCAACGGTAAAAGTTGTTATATTTTGATTACTTTCAACTTGAATTGTTCCGCCTAATTGTGCAACTAACTTTTGCACTAAAGCTAACCCTAACCCGGTTCCTCCTTGCTTCCAGGGGTCTGCATTCGGAACTCGATAAAACTTCTCAAAAATTCGGGGAAGTTCTTTTTGAGGAATTTCAGCTTGATTGCGAATCACAATTTGTAAGGCAGCGGAAATTGGGGGAGAGGGGAGAGGAATATCTTGTTTCTTTTTTTTGCGTTTACTTTTGGTTTCTGCGGTTAATTCTCGCCAGTTAGACAAACCCTGATAATGAATTCCTAGAAAAATTTCTCCCCCATTGGGTGTATATTTGCAGGCATTATTTAACAGTTCTGCGAGAATTCGTTCTAAACTATTACAATTGGTTTTTATAGGTTTTAAATGAGGATAATAGGCGACATTTAGCACCTGATGACGTTCTTGGGTGCGGGAATAAAAGGGAGTGACAATATTAGGCAACCATTCCAATAAATCTAAACTTTCAATAGCAATGGGTGTGGAAGAAGATTCTAACCGTTGTAAATCCAATAAATCATTAATTAAATTAGTTTCTCGAATACATTCAGATCCTAAAATCTCTAAATACTTTTGACCTCGCTCGGAATTGGGGGCAATTTTTAACATATGAATTGCCATTTTCATATTAGCTAAAGGAGTCCGCAGTTCATGGGAAACGGTACTTAAAAAGTCATCCTTGAGAATATTTAACTGTTGAAGTTCTTGAACTTTCTGCTGGAGTTCTGCGGTTCGATCTTGAACTTGACGTTCTAAATCGGTATTTAAAGCTTGAACTTGTTGATATAATTGAGCTTGTTGAATGGCGATCGCTAATTGAGTGGCAAGCTGTTGTAATAATATTGTTTCTGAGGGTTGCCAATGACGAGAACCTGAACACTGATGTGCCGTAATCATACCCCAAAGTTGCCCATCTTGTAGAATCGGAACGATGAGATAAGCGGCAACTTCCTGTTTTTTTAACTGACGAATTTCTTCAGGAGTTAAGGAAGATTTGTAAATATCGGAAATGGCATAAATATTATCATGTTCAAAGACGGTTAAATAACATTGAGCCGAGTCTTTGAAAAGCTGATCATTGGTGAGAGATTTCCATCCAACTGCAACGGATTCAGCCACTAATTTTCCCGTTTCCTCCGATTCAAGATGATAAATAAAAACCCGATCAGCCTCTAAAAATTGCCGAACTTCAGCGACCGTTGCATTCAGAATTTCATCTAAATTTAAAGATTGATGAATTCTCATAGAAATTTTCGCTAATAGTCGTTCTCGTTGTAACTGTTCATGAACTTTAGACGTGCGTTCTTGAACTTGTTTTTCAAGTTCAGCATTACGACTTTTTAAAAGTTCTACTTTTTCAGTTTGTAATTGATTAACCGATTGCTGTAATTGTCTAACAACCCGATACATTTCCGTCGGGTCAAGCATTCTTAATAAACTAACTTGTGTAATGATTCCTAACAATTCGCCTTCATCGCCACAGACAACTAATCGTTGTACCTGTTGCTTTTGCATTTCTTGATGCGCCATCCATAAAGAATCATTTGCTTTTAAATAAAAGCATAAAGTTCCCATTACCGTTGTTGCGGGAGTAACGGTTAAATCTAATTCTAAAAATTGCGCTTCAACAATATCCTGTTCTGTTACTAATCCAACGGGAGTCAATTTTTTCTGAGTTCCTGTCTGAAAAATAACCACACAACTCGCTTGATGTGCTGCCATCATTTGGGCTAAACTTAATACCGAAGTTGTCATTGGAGCCGTCACAACTTGGGTCGTCATTTCATCTCCAACTCGTCGCAATCTTAAAATATTAGAAGGTTGTAAAACTCGACGAATCCGTTCTGGGGTAATCACTCCCACTAATTGCCCTCGACTATCTAAAACGGGTAAATGGAGGATTTGATGTTGTCGAAATAAGGATAAAGCCGTAAAAATATCTTGATCATCAGATTCTGTTAAACTAACAGAAACCGGAGACATAATTTCAGCCACTCGAATTTTATGCAGTGGTGCTTCTGTTAAATTATCTAAAATTCCAGTCGCCATTAACTGAACAATATCCCGTTCTGTTACAATTCCTAAAAGGGAGGAAGGTTGAGGTTGTTCATCAGGAAGAATATGGATGATTTCTTCTGAATCTTGATGAATAACTAACACGCAACTTGCCCTAGAATCTTCTACAGAAGAATTACTAGGGTTTAAGAGGCAAGAATTCTGAGATTGACCCAGCAACTTAATTACATCTGCTAAAGAAGTTTCTGGTGTTACGATAAATGGGTTGCGATCAATTGCCTGTTCTAAAGCCGATGAATACCGCACAGACTGATAAAATTCCATAGTGATGCCCTAAAAAGGTTCGCAGGAAGAAACAAACGGTTTTAATACTGGGAAGTCAGCACCAAGCCATCCCGGTCTAATTAACGGTTGATCGCTGATTAGTTTAACTCAATTCGACAATAATATAGTCATGATTGTATCAGTTAATGATCGACATTTTTGGGAAGAACGTTATCAACAGGGAACCAGTGCCTGGGACTTAGGAGAACCAGCACCCCCCTTTGTTACGTTTTTACAATCTTCTCATGCTCCAGCACCCGGACGAACTGCGGTTTTAGGCTGTGGACGGGGTTATGATGCGCTATTATTTGCCACTTATGGGTTTGAAGTGGTTGGGTTTGATTTTGCCGATTCTGCGATTCAAGAAGCATTACAATTGCAACAATTATTAATCACTCAACCGTCAATTTTAAAGGGGTCAGGAAAATCCTTTCCGACTTCAGCAAAATTTTTACACCGGGATATTTTTGAATTGATAAAAGAATTTTCAGGAGATTTTGATTATGTGATTGAACATACTTGTTTTTGTGCAATTCCCCCAAACAAACGCGATGATTATGTACAATTAGTAGAATCCATTCTTAAACCCAATGGGCAATTATTGGGGTTGTTTTTTACCCATACTCGCCCCGGTGGGCCGCCATTTGGGATCACACCTGGGGAAATTCAACAGTATTTTCAAGAGAAGTTTCAAATTCTGGATCTCCATCCCGTAACGAACTCAACTCCTAGCCGTCAAGGACAAGAACATTGGGGGCATTTTAGGGTCAAAAAACTATGAGATTTTGAAGGGGGAGTTAGGGATTTTAGGCTGAAGTTGATCCCCCTAACTCCCCCCGATGGGAATATTTAGAATTGAGTTGAGTTTAAGAGGCGTTCTACTTGGCAAATTTTAGTATAATAAATAAGGATTAAATCGAACCTTATTTACGAATGAATCAACCGTTAAATTTAGAAAATATTGCCATTCAGTTAGAGAGCGGAAACTTAAGAGATCGCTTATTGGGATTAGCATCTTTGCGAAATGTTCCTCCAGAGGATGCTGTTCCGTTGATTAAAAAAGTTCTCAATGATCAAAGTTTACAAGTCCGTTCCATGGCAATTTTTGCCCTAGGAATTAAACCCACAGAAGAATCCTATCCTCTGTTGGTAAATCTATTAGAAAATGATCCCGATTATGGAGTCAGAGCCGATGCGGCGGGAGCCTTGGGTTATTTAGAGGATATTCGAGCATTTGAACCCTTGGTTAGAGCCTTTTATGAAGATACAGATTGGCTGGTTCGGTTTAGTGCAGCAGTCTCATTAGGAAACCTCAAAGATATTCGCGCTCGTGATGTTTTGTTAGCTGCATTAGATAGCAATGAAGTGATTTTACACCAAGCTGCGATCGCTGCAATTGGAGAAATTAAAGATGTTGAATCGATTGATCAAATTCTTCGGTTTGCTCAAGCTGAAGATTGGTTAGTTCGCCAACGGTTAGCAGAAGCCTTGGGTCATCTGGGAACACAAAAAAGCCTTTCTGCTTTGAATTATTTAGCAAAAGATAGTCATCCCCAAGTTTCTGAAGCTGCTAAAATTTCCCTAGAACGACTCGAACAAGCGGGATTAAAATCTTAAGCATTTAATCGCTGAATGGGAAACGGGGAACAGATCGGATCATATTATTTTGCGAATCAGCACTGATCCCAAACTCGATTATGATAGACTACTGATTCAGTTGATCAAGTTTGGATAAAATCAGGCTTTTGATCAGCCTTAATCAACGGATTGGGGATGAATTACCCTTCTGTTCTCTGTTCTCTGTTTCCTGTTCTTTATTCTATTATCAATAGACCTATGACTTCTCCCTTCCCTTCCCGTCGAAAACCCAAAATTCTGCAATTATTACTGTTTAGTTTTATTGTCTTATTAATAGCCAGTACATCAGCAACTTTAGGCGCGATAACAGCCCTATTAGCCCCAGAAAAATTTGATTTTACTGAGCCGGAATCGAATATTTTAGATGGACTCTGGCGACATCGGTTTAAATATAGTTTATTTCGTCCCGTTAATATTTTAATTTTAGGAATAGATGGCAATCCTAACACATCTCAATCTTCCCAGGATTTATTTAAAGGTCGGAGTGATACGGTGTTATTAGTCCGTTTTGAACCCAAAGATAAATCGGTGAATCTGTTATCAATACCGCGTGATACTCAAGTGCAAATTCCGGGTTATGGAACCGGAAAAATTAATGAAGCCAATTATTGGGGTGGCCCTAAATTAGCAAAACAGGTAATTCAAAATACCTTAAACAAAGTTGAAGTTAACCGTTATGTTCGCGTTAGTAGCGGTGCATTTCGAGAATTAGTCGATTTTTTAGGAGGAGTAGAAGTTTATATTCCTCAACCCATGTCCTATCAAGATAATACTCAAAAATTAAAAATTAATTTGGCTTCCGGTTGGCAAACGATTAATGGGGAACAAGCGGATCAATTTGTTCGATTTCGGGGTGATGGTTATGGAGATTTAGGTCGAGTTCAGCGTCAACAAGCTTTAATGGAAGCGATTTTAGCCCGACTTAAAGATCCTACAGTTTTGCCTCGTGTCCCTGAAATTATTCGGATTATGCAAAAATATATTGATACTAATTTGAGTTTTGAAGAAATTTTAACCTTAGTTAATTTTGGTTTAAATATTGAACCCCAGGATTTTAAAATGGTGATGTTACCCGGTCGTTCTAGTTCTGAAATTGACAGTAATAGTAGTTATTGGTTTATTGATGAACGGGGACGCGATCGCGTCATGTATCAATATTTTCGTTTAGATTCAATTGGATACACGTTAAATAAAGCCTACGAACATTCTGCTTATCAAACATTATCTAAAGAGTTAAAAATTGCTATTCAAAATGCTTCTAGTAACCCCAATAGTGCAGAGAAAATGCTCAATTTTTTAGCCGATCAAGGATTTAATCAAGTTTATTTAGCACCTAATAACTCCAATCAACAGATGAAAACCCAAATTATTGTTCAAGGGGGAGATTTAGGCGTGGCTAAACTAATGCAAAAAAACCTAGGTTTAGGAGAGCTTAAATCCTCCTCAACGGGGGAAATTGGATCGGATTTAACTATTCGAGTCGGAGAAGATTGGAGCAAGTAAAGAGAACAGGGAACAGTTTGATGGTGCGTAATTTGTGAACATACGCACCATTTTTTACCCGTCGTTACAGTCAACTATCAGCTTGTAATTGACACAACATCAAACCCAACCATTGATTTTCATCTGTCCAAGTGTGTAAGGAAACTAACCCAAAATCTAGCAATTCCTGTTGAATTTGTTGGATCTCAAATTTGCGAGAGATTTCGGTATGAATCGTTTCTCCTGCGGTAAATTCCAGCGTTAAATTGAGTTTTTTGAGTTCAACAGTTTGCGATCGCAAACTTTTTAAGTGCATTTCAATTTTATGATCTGTTTCATTATAAAAGGCTAAATGTTCAAATTGCTGTAAATTAAAATCTCCTTCAAACAAATGGTTTAAATGTCGCAACATATTTAAGTTAAATTGTGCCGTAATTCCTTGACTATCATCATAAGCAGGTTCTAAAATTGATTTAGGTTTGTGTAAATCAGCCCCCAATAAAAAATAATCCCCAGGTTGTAAAGCTTCAACAATATGGGAAAAGAAAATATGGCATTCATCCGGTTTTAAATTGCCTAATGTACTCCCAATAAAGCCAATCATTCGAGCAGGTAAAGGCGAAGCATTCAAATGTTTTAAAGCGGTTTCATAGGTGCTAACAATTCCGTGAATATGAAGCGTCGGGTAATCTTCAAGCAGAGAATAGGCACTTTGTTCTAAAATTCCCCCACTAATATCAATGGGTAAATAATGAAGTGGATGACCTAACTCTTGATAAGCGTCTAATAAAATTCGGGTTTTTGTAGAACTCCCACTTCCTAATTCCACAATTTCACAAGGGCCTGTTAAATGAGCAATTTCGGAGGCATAATTTTGTAAAATTTTAGTTTCTGTGCGGGTTACATAATATTCGGGTAACGCACAAATTTTTTCAAACAATAATGATCCGTGATCATCATAAAAATATTTAGACGGTAAAGTTTTGGGTGTTTGAGTTAGCCCTTTGATCACATCCTCTCCAGCCGCAACCGGGCATTTTTCTCGAAAGGTTTCAATCTTTAAGCGAGGGTTAACCTGGATAAACTCGTCTGATGATACGAGGGAAGAATTGGAAATTATCATTATAAAAGATAAAAACTCAGCTTAAGATTAGGATTTTACCGTGTTTTGTCGGTTAAAATCTATTTTTAGATAAAATTAAGCTATTATCTCTCGCGTGATAGACTCAGAGAGGGAAAAAATTATACATTTTGGGGGTTTCAAGATTTAATTTTGTCCATGACCTCTGCTGTCAAACATCGCCCTTAACCCGGTCGGAAGTCTTGCTGTCTGCTTGGCAAAAATCACTCTAACTTCCTCGATAAAGCTACAATAGTAAATAGTTGTTAAGAAAAGTCTAATCAATGTCTATGGCTGCTACTGCACCTGTTAAAACGGAGTACGAAGCGATTATTGGGTTAGAAACCCATTGTCAACTGAGTACGGAAACGAAGATTTTCTCCAATTCTTCCACGAAATTTGGGGCTGATCCCAATATGAATATTGACCCTATTTGTATGGGATTACCCGGTGTCCTACCTGTATTAAATGAAAAAGTCTTAGAATATGCCGTCAAAGCCGGGTTAGCCATCAATTGTGAAATTGCCTCCTACAGTAAATTTGATCGCAAACAATATTTTTATCCAGATTTACCCAAAAATTATCAAATTTCTCAATATGATTTACCCATTGCAACAAAGGGATTTTTAGAGATTGAAATTGTCAATGAAGATGGCAGTTCATTTCGCAAAACTATCGGAATTACTCGCTTACATATTGAGGAAGATGCGGGTAAATTAGTACATGGAGGGAGCGATCGCCTTTCCGGTTCAACCTATTCAATGGTTGATTATAATCGGGCGGGTATTGCTTTAGTTGAAATTGTGTCTGAACCGGATATCCGTTCAGGACAAGAAGCCGCCGAATACGCCCAAGAATTGCGTCGAATTATGCGTTATTTAGGCGTGAGTGATGGTAATATGCAGGAAGGTTCCTTGCGGTGTGATGTCAATATTTCGGTGCGTCCTTTCGGTCAAAAAGAGTTCGGAACGAAAGTTGAAATTAAAAATATGAACTCTTTTAGTGCTATTCAACGGGCGATTGATCATGAAATAGAACGGCAAATTGCGGCCATAGAAGCGGGGGAAAAAATTGTTCAAGAAACTCGCTTATGGGAAGAAGGAAGTCAACGAACAATTAGTATGCGGATCAAGGAAGGATCAAGTGATTATCGCTATTTTCCCGAACCCGATCTTCCTCCCATTGAAGTGTCTGTTGAACAGTTAAAAACCTGGAGATCTCAATTACCCGAACTCCCGGCCGCCAAACGCCACCGCTATGAATCAGAATTAGGATTATCCGCCTATGATACCCGTGTGTTAACGGATGATCATCCGATTTCTGAATATTTTGAAGCCACAATTGCTGCTGGTGCTAATATTAAACAAGCGGTAAACTGGATTATGGGTGATATTACAGCCTATCTGAAAACTGAAAAATGTAGTGTTACCGAAATCGCCCTGAAACCCGAAGGGTTAGCAGAGTTAATTGCTTTAATTGAAGCGGGAACTATTAGCGGTAAAATTGCTAAGGATTTATTACCTGAACTCTTAGCACAAGGCGGATCTCCTAAAGCCTTAGTTGAATCAAAAGGATTAATCCAATTATCCGATCCTAAAGCCTTAGAAGAAATTATTGATCAAGTTTTAATTGAAAATCCTAAAGAACTTGAACAATATCACGCCGGGAAAACCAAACTTCAAGGGTTCTTTGTGGGTCAAATTATGAAGAAAACTGGGGGACGGGCTGACCCTAAACTCACGAATCAACTGTTAGGGGAAAAACTGAAAAAATAAGCAATTTCTGGCGGTTGGGTTGTTTGACCTCAACCCAACTCTCCTTAAATTGTAAGGAGATTTCAACAATGCAAAAATATGAACGCGATCGCTTTTACTGGCGAGTGAGTTTTCTTTTCCTTTTTTCCCTCCTAGCTTGGGGAATATTCTTGATTATTCCTTAGTTTTAAAGGGATAATCATTTTGGGAAGCGGTTGGGTTTCAAGACCTCTAAACCCAACCTAAATTTCAAAATTCCTCAGATTTGGGACTAAAAAATAATTGATTAAGTTTACTAATAGCCCAACTCACAATCGCCCCACCCATCAAAATTCCAATGGCGGGAGTAAAGACAGGTTCCCAAAGTTTGTACCAGAGATCTAATCCCAGATTAACTTTAAAAGAATGCCCTAAAACGGCAATCACTAACCAAAAAAAACTGAATAAGACTAAAAAAACATCGGCTACTAAAATTCGATTCAACCATTTGATCAATTGTTCTTTCATCGTCCCAACTCAACTCAAAATTAGATTAACTCATTTAATCTTAAACCTTTATCAGTCGCTCCTAACGGTTAAAGCCCAGATTGATCATCAAACCTAGACCGTAAAATCTAAATTCCCCTATTCCCTATTCCCTATTCCCTGTTCCCTGTTCCCTGTTCCCTATTTTCTTTTATATTTTAAGCATCAGAGGGATATTTTTGCAAATATTAATTCACAATTTGTTGACAAGCTTAACTTAATCTGAATCTAACCTTTGCTACAATAGAAGTCAAGAGTATAATATAATAGGCGGTTTTTGTTAATATGGTTCGCTACACCCTTGCTCAAAGTCCAGAAATCGTTCTCACTGTCCGGGGTAAAGATTCATCTCAAGCCCGCGAGAAGGCGATGGACAAACTCATGGAATTGATGGATACAGGTAAACTGCCAACGGATTTAGAAGAAGGCTTTAGTCCTCAACAGTTCATCGAAGTTAAAGAACCTGATGATAGCCCCTTGGAAGAAGAAGATGCCATTTCCGAAGCGGTGCAAATTCTGAGTAATTTGGCTTCTTTGAAATTGAAAGTGATGGAATCAAGGGAAGAAGCGTTAAAAGTGCGAGAAGCTATTAATATTTTGTTTACCGATCAACCTGTAACTGTTGAAGAAGTAACAGAATTAAAAGATGGGTTTAAGGTGTTAAAAACCTTTGCAGTTTCTAATCTTCGATATCGAGAAGCGAGAGCTAAAGCAGAAGAAGCCAAAGTTATTTTAGATGAAGCTTTAAAGTCTTCTGAACCTGAACCCAAACCCGAAAATCCTCCCGGTAAAAAAGATAAAAAATAGATTTTTGTTGGCTGTTGTCTGTTGACCGTTGACAGCCAACAGCCAGCAGTTAACAGTCAATCACAAATTATGAAATTACCTGCAACTTGGAATCTTCCAACAACAATTAGCGATCGCTTTGGTCAAAAAAGTTTTGGCAAACAACGGGCGATGATAGCGGATGATCATCTATTATTAGTATTACACAAAGCCCCCAAACCGGGAGAACGTCACCGAGAAGGGGTATTATTTTGGCGCAGACCTGATGGTCGTTGGGAATGTAGTAAAGGCGGTGTGGGGTTTCAACAATTAACTAATCATCTTAAAGAGTATCAAGCCGCCGAAGAAGACTTAAATCAATTTTATAATACTGCTAAAACCGCAGAGGATTATTTTACCCTATTAGAAGGGATTACCCCGTTACAGTTAGCAATAGAAAACTTACACGCTACGTTACAAACAGCCAGAGAAGCTATTCCTCAAGATCGAGATATTCTGGATTTAAGAGATTGGGCTTATGAAATTGAACGCACGTTAGATATTCTTTATATTAACACAAAAAATGCCCTAGATTTTAAAATTGCTAAAGAAACAGAAGCCGCTGCTAAAGCCGGAAATCGTCTCAACACTTTAGCTGCGGTTTTCTTTCCTCTGACGGCTATTTCCTGTGTATTTGGGATGAACTTAAAAAGTGGGTTTGAATCTCAATCTCCTATCATGTTTTGGCTGATTTTCTTAGCCGGAATTTGGTTGGGGTTAGTTGTTAGACAATGGGTTTTTACGGGAACCTTTTCTCAATTAAGCTTTAATAAATTAGCAATGGATTTAAAACAAGGGTTGAAAGAATAGGAATGCTATTTTATTATTAAATCAAAAATGAGTCATCTTTGATCGGGATCAAAAAAGGTGTAAAGATTATTCCGACAGATAGAGTTCTGTTACTATTTTACTACTATTATTAGCAATAACAAAATTGGATTTATTGGCGATCGCACGCTGACTCTGAAACATGACGAGGGGAAGAACTAACATCGCCGTAAATAATCGACTAATCAGTAATGTTGATGGTAAAGAAATCGGAAACATTGCTAATAACTCCTCAGTATCTATTCAAAACTCGAAAATTCCAGTCTAGTGAACACTCAATGATCGGGCGACTTGATCAAAATCGAGACAGAACAACTGGAGACTAGAGGAAAATCCCGTTAAGATAAGATATCTAAAGTTAAGCCAGGATCGGGAAAAAGTCGGGAAGATATCGCATTTTCAGGGAAATATTAAACTGACTATGAAAATTTTGTTGATCGAAGATGATCCGATTTTTGCCTCAATGTTGGTACAATCTTTAACCAACCAGCGTTACATTGTCGATCAAACTGAAGATGGTCAAATGGGCTGGGAATATGCCCAAAGTACCACTTATAACTTAATTGTCATTGATGTAGGATTACCGAAATTAGACGGCATTACGCTGTGTCAAAAGTTACGCAACCAAAAGAGTACCACACCGATTTTATTGATTACGGCTAAAGATGGAACCAGCGATCGCATCCGAGGTTTAGATGCAGGAGCGGATGATTATTTGATTAAACCCATTGATATTGCTGAATTTCAAGCTAGAGTTCGGGTACTATTACAGGCCACTCCTAGCTCCAAAGTCAACGTTTTGGTCGTGGATGATGACCCGTTATTTTTAGCCACCTTGCGCCCCGTTTTAGAACCTTGGGGCATCAGAATGACGGGACTTTGTGACCCTCTAAAATTTTGGGAGGTTTTAAAATCCGTATCACCCGATTTATTAATTTTAGATGTAGAAATGTTCCCCATTAGTGGCATAGAACTCTGTCAAACTGTTCGGACTGATCCCCATTGGCAAGGTTTACCTATTGTGTTTTTGACCGCCCATTGTGATAGTAAAACCATTCAACAAGTGTTTGCAGCCGGGGCAGATGATTATGTTAGTAAACCTGTCATGGGGCCAGAACTATTAACCCGAATTACCAACCGTTTAGAACGCACTCGGTTATTACAAAATTTCTCCACTAAAGATCCGATCACAGGGGTGGCAAATTATCCTCAGTCTAGTCGAAAATTAGAACAGCAAATCCAGAACTGTAAACAATTAGGACAACCGTTTTGTTTGGGAGTATTAACTTTTAGTCAACTTGATCAGATTAATATTCAATATGGGCATTTAATTGGTTATCAAGTTTTGCAACAGTGGGGACGTTTATTTCAAGAAATTTTTGTTGGGATTGAAATTATAGGATATTGGGGAAATGGGGAATTTGTGGTGGGAATGCCGGGGTTAACTCAAGCAGAAGCTCACGATCACCTTTCTGATGTTTTAATTTCTCTCCGACAACAGGTTTTTACCACTCTGGAAGGGCAAAGATTTCAGGCTATTTGTGAGGTAAAAATTGCCGAATTTCCTACCCAGGGAAAAACATTACAACAGTTATATCAAAAGGTTCATCAGGATAATGGATAGCGATTTATTAACAAGTTTATCGTCTGAGAGTGTTGATGTTTGGCAAACTAATTTGAAGCGATCGCTTCAACAAATTCAATTTTATCAAACGATTCTTTCTCCCGATGAACAAAAACGGGCGCAACGCTTTAAATTTGAAAAAGATCAACAGGCATTTATAATTGCACGGGGAACCTTAAGAATGATTCTCAGTCAGTATTTAAGTCTTTCTCCAGAACAGATTAAATTTAAGTATACTTCTAAAGGAAAACCCAGTTTAGATCAAGATCCGTTACCGCTACACTTTAATTTATCTCATGCTTATGGAAAAGCTATTTATGCGATCGCCCTTGATAAAAATATCGGCGTAGATATTGAATATCTGCGTAAAATCGAAGTCCTCTCTTTAGCTAAACGGTTTTTTTGTGATTCTGAATATCAATGGTTAAATTCCCTATCTTTAGAAGAACAATATACTGCTTTTTTTAAACTTTGGACGTGCAAAGAAGCCTATTTAAAAGCAACGGGAGAAGGCTTAGTGGGGTTACAGGATATTGAAATTAAAACGCCTTTGAGTTCATCCTGGAAAATTTTGCAGATTTCTCAAAATTCAGAAATTGGTGAAAATTGGACGTTACAAACAATTGAAACCGCAGAAAACTATGTAGCAACCTTAGCCCTTGAGGGAATAAATTATCAGTTTAATACTTGGCAATGGATAGATGAAGAATGACTTAATAATATGATAGCATAAAGGTTGATTACAATTTATAGCAATCTTAAATCGGTTTTAATCTTTTAGCGTAGGGGTTAGGTCTCCTAACCCAGGTACCAAGAGGGTTGGGAGACCCAACCCCTACAGGTTTTGATCACAAATCATTTAGACTTGCTATAGTTAAGCCATGTTAATATTATAAAGAGATTGCCATTTAATAGCCTAGATTGAGAGAGGAAAAAGTTATGATTGCTGAACCCCAATATCCCCAAAAAATGACGGCGGAAGCATACCTAGAATGGGAAGCAACACAGGAATTTCGTCATGAATATGTTGATGGCAAAATTTTGGCGATGACCGGGGGTAGTATTCCTCATAATGATATTGCTCTCAACTTATATACTGCACTTAGACCTCATTTGCGTCAAAAAGGCTGTCGAGTTAATGTTTCTGATGTGAAAGTTCAGACTAATCAAAATAGTCGTTATTTTTATCCAGATTTAGTTATAACTTGTGATCCTGAAGACTTAAAATCTCGTAAGTTTATTCAAAACCCTAAAGTTATTGTTGAGGTTCTTTCTCCCAGTACGGCTAGTTATGATTGTACAAAAAAACTCAAATATTATCGCCAAATTTCGAGTTTACAAGAATATGTGTTAATTGATTCAGAATCTATGTCTGTTGGAGTTTATCATCGAGGAGAAGGGAAAATGTGGTATTATTATGGGTATGAAAAAGGGGATGCGATCGCATTACAAAGCATAGAGTTTGAGTGTCCAATGGAACTTCTATATGAAGGAATTAGTTTTGATCCAGAATAAAATTCTTGTGCTATTGAATTGGAATCTCAACGATAAACTCCGAGCCTTCCCTAGCTTCAGATGAACACTTTAACTGACCCTGATGTCTTTCCACAACAATTTGATAACTAATTGCTAATCCTAAACCTGTTCCTTTCCCGACTGGTTTTGTTGTAAAGAAGGGATCAAATAATTTATTTTTAACGGCTTCTGTCATCCCCATCCCATTATCAGCAATGCGAATCAAAACTCTCTCATCCTGAATTACTTCTGTCGTAATTGTGATCGTAGGTTGCCAAGAATTTAAGGAATTATCCTCTGAAAACAACACCAAATCCTGTGGATTTAGATCAGAATAAACTTGTTCATCCCCTTCTAATATTTTTTCCTGAACTGCATCAATAGCATTGGTGAGTAAATTCATAAACACTTGGTTAATTTGACCCGCATAACATTCAACTAAGGGGAGATTTCCATAGTGTTTAATGACTTGAATCGTTTGTTGTCCTCCCGCTTCTGATAAGCGATTTTGGAGAATTAATAATGTATTTTCTAAACCCTCATGTAAATTTACTTGTTTCACCGATGATTCATCTAAACGAGAAAAATTTCTTAACGATAAAACAATTTGTTGAATTCGACTTGCACCCAATTTCATCGAACTTAATAGTTTAGGAAAATCCCGTTGTAAGAATTCTAAATCAACGATTTCAGTCATTTCTTGAATAGGTGAAACAGGTTGAGGATAATACCGTTGATACAACGCTACTAAATTTAATAAATCCTCCAGATATTGAGTCGCGTAAGTAACATTTCCGTAAATAAAATTAATCGGATTATTAATTTCATGGGCGACTCCAGCCACTAATTGACCTAAAGAAGACATTTTTTCGGTTTGAATTAAATGGGCTTGAGTTTGTTGTAATTTGTTTAAAGTCGTTTCTAATTCTAAAGTTTGAGATCTCGCTAATACGGCGGCTTCACGGGTTTGATTATAGAGTTGGGCTTGGTTAATTGCGATCGCCACTTGCGCCGTCACCGCCTGTAATAATTCCACTTCTGAATCACTCCAGCATCGGGGTTGCTGATGATTTCCGCAGACTAAAACCCCAATTTCTCCCATTTGGGTTTGGATCGGGAGAGACAGCACAGACACTAATCCAAATTTGAGTAAAAATGACTTTCTTTGAGAATCAGAAAGCTGATCAATATGATCAATTCGTCCCATTTTTAAATGCAAATATTTTTCAGACCAAATCCCCACTTCCTCTAAAGAATATCGACCAATAATATTGGGAAGAGTGGGATCTTTCGCTTCCGTTACAATTTCCCAATAAGCGGGATTCAAATAAGATTGAGATTGATTTTTATCTCTTGAATTAAAATTCATTTCTTCTCGACGATACCAACAAAAATAGCAGCGATCAACCTTCATTAATTCCCAAACTTGCAAAACCGTTGTTTCTAAAATTGTTTTCAAATCTAAGGAATTGCGAATTTGGTTAGCTAAATGATTAATCAGTTTTTCCTGTTGGGCGAGTTGTCGAAACCGAAGTTCAGATTCTGCTAATAATTCTTCGGCTAATTTTCGTTCGGTAACATCTTCATAAGTTCCTAAAATTCCCACGACCTTCCCCTCTAAATCATGCAGGGGAATCTTATTCGTTTCTATCCAACATTGTTTACCATTCGCATTCAATAGAGTTTCTATAATTCGATAACGAGGGGTATTCGCTGCCATCACTTCTTGATCAATTTTTCGATAATTTTCAACTTCAGCTAAACTGAAAGGTAAATCGTAATCTGTTTTGCCAATTAACGCTTCAGGAGATTTAAACCCCGCATCTAAAGCCACCTGTAAATTACACCCTAGATATACGGAATTGCGATCTTTCCAAAAAATACCTTGGGGGATCGTATTCATAATTAATTGCAGCATTTGTTGGGATTGTTGAAGATCTTCCTCTACTTTTTTGCGATCATTAATATCCGTAATTGTGCCAATATATCCCGTCATTTTCCCGCCGGAATCTTTCACGGGAACAGCTTGACCTAATACCCAAATTCCGCTTTGATCTAATGAGTTTAAACGATATTCTAAAGAAAAAGATTGTTGATTTTGAATCGCACTTGACCATTCTTGAATTAACCGTGCTCGATCATCAGGATAAATGCCATCAACCCAACCCCAATTTAAAGCATCCGAGGGTGGCCGTCCTGTAATTCGACATCCATAGTCATTAATATATAAACAATGTCCCGTGACATCGGTTTCAAACAAACCCACTGGACAAGCTTGCATTAAATCTTGATAATGTTGCAGGCTGATTTTTAAGGTTTGGTTGATTTTTTCAAGTTCTGGGAAAGGGGGAAGTTGTAACAGTTTAGGCAGTAAAGAAATTAGGGTATAGGATGTAAAAAGCGAAAGGACAGCCGTGATAGTTTTCAATCCTGCTGATAGCCAATACATTGGATATCCCAGGGTAAAAATATCCATTAATGGCTGGAGTCCACAGGCAAAAATAAACGCACTTAATAGAATAAAAACACGGGAATCGGATAAATTTTGATGTTGGCGAACCCAGTAAATTAATGAGATAGAAATTAAAAAACAAGTCAGTGTAATTAACGAATCTGAGAGCAGATAAAGCCCCATTAATTTAGGTTGCCAACCAGAAGGCATTTCTGAAGCCATCGCAACCAGTTTTTGTGAAATCATCCAGGGGAAATTCATGACACTTTATAATTTATATGGGTAATTAAAGATACAATAAAATATTGAATACAGATTGAGAGAAAACGGGATTAATAATTGATAATAACCTCAACAGTATTGGGTGATCCGATCGCACTCAGCAAAAATCCCCCTTTAGCATTTATAATTATATTTTTGATGCAAATCTGCGTTTAGGTTTCAATGACTACAGAAATTCAAACTGAAATTCAAACTGAAATTCAAGCCGAGGTTGAGAGACGTCGTAACTTTGCGATTATTTCTCACCCTGATGCTGGAAAAACGACCCTGACAGAAAAATTGCTCCTCTACGGAGGTGCTATTCACGAAGCAGGTGCTGTTAAGGTACGCAGATCTCAACGTCATGCAACATCAGACTGGATGGCAATGGAGCAACAACGGGGAATTTCGATTACCTCAACAGTTTTGCAGTTTGAGTATAACAACTGTCAGATCAATCTGCTAGATACACCCGGACACCAAGATTTTAGTGAAGATACCTATCGTACCTTAGCCGCAGCAGATAATGCGGTTATGTTGGAAGATGCAGCTAAGGGATTAGAGCCGCAAACTCGCAAACTTTTTGAAGTCTGCAAAATGCGAGGTCTGCCTATTTTTACCTTTATTAATAAAATGGATCGTCCGGGTCGAGAACCCTTAGAATTATTGGATGAAATTGAAAAAGAATTAGGGTTAAAAACCTATCCGGTAAATTGGCCGATTGGTATGGGCGATCGCTTTAAAGGAGTGTTTGATCGTCGTCAACAACAAATTCATTTATTTGAACGCAGCGCCCACGGAAGTCGAGAAGCGTTAGATACGGTTTTAGATTTAGGTGATCCCCGGATTGAGAAATTCTTAGATCAGGATCTTTATTATCAGTTGAAAGAAGACTTAGAACTCCTTGAAGAAGTCGGCTCAGAATTTAATTTCGATCAAATTCATTCAGGAAAAATGACCCCAGTTTTCTTCGGAAGTGCCATGACTAATTTTGGGGTAAAATTATTCTTAGATTCCTTCTTAGACTATGCCTTAAAACCCGGTTCTCACCTAAGTACATTGGGGGAGATGCCACCGGAATATCCTGAGTTTACGGGCTTTGTATTTAAACTGCAAGCGAATATGGATGCCAAGCACCGAGATCGGGTTGCTTTTGTGCGAGTTTGTACCGGAAAATTTGAAAAAGATATGACGGTTAATCATGCTCGTACAGGAAAAGTAATCCGGCTTTCTCGTCCCCAAAAATTATTTGCTCAAGAACGACAATCGATTGAAATTGCCTATCCTGGGGATGTGATTGGATTAAATAATCCGGGGGTTTTTGCCATTGGGGATACGATTTATATGGGCAAAAAATTAGAATATGAAGGAATTCCCTGTTTCAGCCCGGAATTATTTGCCTATTTGAGAAATCCTAATCCTTCTAAGTTTAAACAATTCCATAAAGGGGTTTTAGAATTGCGAGAAGAAGGGGCAATACAAATTATGTTTTCCGCCGATGAATCTAAACGTGACCCGATTTTAGCTGCGGTAGGTCAACTACAATTTGAAGTCGTTCAGTTTAGATTACAAAATGAATATGGCGCCGAAACTTCCTTAGATCCTTTACCCTATAGTGTGGCTCGTTGGGTAACCGGAGGTTGGGATGCCTTAAATCAAGCGGGACGAATTTTTAACGCTGCTGTGGTTAAAGATAGTTGGGATCGTCCGGTTTTATTGTTTAAAAATGATTGGAATTGTCGTCAAGCCGAAGGCGATCACCCGGAGTTAAAATTAAGTTCCATTGCTCCGGTTGTTTCTGTGCAAAATTCTCAATCTGGGGAGGAAGAATAAGCGACAAAAAGCATTAACCCCCTCTTCTGAATCGAAAAGGGGGTTAGGAAAAGGGGTCGAAAAATGGGGATTAAATCAACTGGGTGTGCTCCAATTTCTTCTCCCTTTTTAGGGATGAACCTCTGGTATTTATAACTAAACTATCAAACACAAAACGAGGAGAAATGTAAAACTTTGATTGATTAAGAATTGGGTTCAGATGGTGATTCACCAAATAAACTATTATAGGTTAAAGCTGCGGCAATTCCTCCTAGAATAGGAGCGACCCAGAATAACCATAATTGCTGAATTGCCCAACCGCCAATAAACAATGCCGGGCCGGTGCTACGGGCAGGATTTACAGATACATTGGTAACTGGAATTCCGATTAAGTGAATTAAGGTTAATCCTAAACCAATGGCAATGGGGGCAAATCCTTGAGGTGCGCGGCGATCGGTTGATCCCATAATCACCATCAAGAACATAAATGTCAACACAAATTCATGCAGCAGGGCTGAAAATAAGTTGTAACCGCCGGGAGAATGGTCTCCATATCCATTGGTTGCAAATGGGTTAGAACCACTTTTAAAGGCTACTGCATCAAATCCGGCTTTCCCACTGACAATTAAATAAAGCACTAAAGAGGCTACAATTGCTCCGGCAACTTGAGATCCAATATAAAGTGCTAAATCTTTGCCTCCAGAGAAGCGTTTACCTGCCCATAATCCAAAGGAAACCGCAGGATTGAGATGGCAACCGGAAATATGACCAATGGCATAAGCCATCGTTAAAACGGTTAAACCAAAAGCAAATGCAACTCCTGTTAGTCCAATACCAATCGCATTCGTCGAATCTGGAAATGCAGCAGCAAAAACAGCCGATCCACACCCTCCAAAAACTAGCCAAAATGTTCCCATAAATTCGGCAAGACATCGCTTAGTCAGTGGCATTATTAAACCTCTTAGAATACAACCCAGTTAAAATATCTGTCTACAAGCAGATAACTTTCATTGGAAACCTACCATATAATTGACAAATTTTGGCGCTATAGGCAGCAAATTCAGAAAAAATTAATAAAAACTTGATTAATTGTTAAGAAATTATAAAAAATATCATTTTTCTATAAATATCATTTATGATGTTTGGTTTTTAAAATAAATTTATCAATAATCAGGGGATAAATAAGCATGGGTGTTAACCTAAGCTGAAAACCCCTGATTATAGCTGAGATTTGATCCCCCTAAATCCCCCTTAACAAGGGGGACTTTTATCCCCCGTACCCCCTTTTTTAAGGGGAGTTAGTGGGGATCTAATTCCCCCCTTGTTAAGCCAGGGTTAGGGGGGATCAAGTCTGGGATAAAAACCGGGATTTGAGGCTTAAGTTAAGGTCGAGGGTGCGTGGGCGTTGATGGCTGCAACCAACGGGTTAATGATTGAATTATGCGGGAATTTTGGTAGGAAGTTGAGCTTTTTGGGCTTGATATTCCGCTAACTGTTGTTCAATTTCAGTTCTGACAATTTGGCGATATTCTAAGAAATGTTCATTGTGGGCGCATAAGGTTAAATAATGATCCCAGACGGCGGGATTATGTTTGATAATGCTAAATAAATATAGCCAGAATTTCCATCGGGTTTTGCGTTTCAACCCTTGTCGCCAAATGACAATGGCTAAGGCTTTTAAATCAACCAGGCTGGGGAATTTACCCGGAGGATGACATTTGGGTGCGCCTAACTTTAAGAAACAGCGATAGGTGCGTTCTAAATACCGTTCAGGATCATATAATTGCCAGAAGGTTTCAATATATTCTTGAGCAATTTCTTCAACGGGACGGGTGGGAACAAAGTTAATTAAGGTGGTTTGGTTAATATCAAATTTTTTAGGATTAATTAACCGTCCTTCTTTTTCTAAACGAGTCCATAACGCCGTATTCGGTAAGGCTTGTAACATACTAAATAAAGCTGTTGGAATTGCTGATTGTTCTACAAAGTCAATAATTCGAGTTCCCGCACCGGGTTTTTCACCATCAAACCCTAGAATAAATCCCGCCATTGGCCTTAACCCCGCCCGGATTATTTTATCAACGGCTTCTAATAACGGACTGCGGTTATTTTGATATTTTTTGGTCATTTCTAAACTACTGGTATCTGGGGTTTCAATTCCCAAGAAAACCGCATCAAAGTTACACTCAACCATCAACTCCATTAATTCAGCATCATCCGCTAAATCGATGGACGCTTCTGTATTAAACCGGAAGGGATATTGATGTTCGGCTTGCCAAATTTTTAGGGCTTTTAATAGTAATTTAACATTACGTTTATTGCCAATAAAGTTATCATCTACCATGAAAATTGACCGTCGCCATCCTAATTCATAGAGATAGTCTAATTCCTTTAATAATTGTTCTGGGGTTTTCGTCCGGGGTTTGCGACCATAAAGCACAATAATATCGCAAAATTCACATTGAAACGGACAGCCCCGTGAAAACTGCACGGACATGGAATCATAAGCATCTAATTCTAATAAATCATAACGGGGAATTGGAGTTAAGGTGACACTGGGTTTTTCTGCGGTACGAAATACCCCAGAAGTTTCTCCCCGTTCAATGGCTTCTACAAACATCGGTAGGGTGATTTCCCCTTCATCTAAAATCATAAAATCAGCCCCAGCCGTTTCAATTTCATGGGGAACAGAAGTGGGATATGGGCCACCAACAGCGACTAATTTTCCTCGTCTTTTCGCTTCTTGAATTTGGGCGATAAAATCAGATTTTTGTACAATCATTCCTGATAAAATCACTAATTCAGCCCAGTCCCATTCGGCTTGAGTCACAGCAGTAATATTGCGATCAACAAGTTTGAATTCCCAGGTTTGAGGTAAAATTGCAGCAACTGTAATTAATCCCAAGGGCGGTAATAAGACTTTGCGATTGACTAATTCTAGGATTTTTTCATACGACCAAAATGTAGACGGAAATTCAGGATAAATCAATAAAGTTTTCATGCTAAAAACGTTAATTGTGGGTTAAAATGTTAGAGAATCAGTTAAATTGTCCTAGAAAAATCCTCCTTGGGTAGCAGAGTCACCCTGTCCGCGCTATCATAACAAACATTAACATTTCACCAAATCATACAGGGTTATCACCAATATGGCCGTCAAAGTAGGAGATATTGCTCCTGATTTCACCTTAACTTCGCAAACGGGCGAATCAGTTAGCCTCAAAGACTTCCAGGGGAAAAAATCCGTTGTCCTCTACTTTTATCCCAAGGATGATACTCCCGGTTGTACCGCAGAAGCTTGCGCGTTTCGAGATAGTTATCAAGTCTTTAAAGATGCTGGGGCGGAAGTGATTGGCATTAGTTCAGACACAGCCCAATCTCATCAACAGTTTGCCACAAAATACAATCTTCCCTTTATTTTATTGAGTGATACGGGAAATAAAGTTCGTCAACTCTATGGGGTTCCGGCGACGATGTGGGTTTTACCCGGTCGCGTTACCTATATTATCGATCAAGACGGCATAGTCCGACACCTATTTGATTCTATGTTGGAATTTCAGCGCCATGTTGAAGAAGCTTTAACCACCCTCAAAGCCCTTCCGATTTCTTAACCTTAAATCCCTATAAGAGCGATCGCTTCTAGTTGATGAATATAGACTATCAAAATAGCCTCACCCACTTGAGGCAAGAATTATCCCAAACTTTGCCCCAAGTTACCCACCTCCTGCCTCAATTTATGTTGGCTGTGGGGGTGGGCTATTTATTTAATCGGTTGCACGTTCCTGTAGGATGGCTGATTGGCCCGATGATCGCGGGAATTATTTATGCTGCGTTTCACGGTAAACCCCAACCCCTACCCCCGATCTTTTTTATCGTTGGTCAAGCTATCGTTGCGATCGCTACGGCTACAGGGTTTTCACTCCATACCCTAGGGTTAATGAGGACTTATGCCTTTCCCCTGATGATTTGTATTCTGGTCACAGGGGGTATGAGTGTGGTGAATGGCTATTTTTTAGGACGCTGGGGGAATATTGATCGGGCGACGGGTTTTCTCAGTTGTGTTCCTGGGGCGAGTTACAGTTTGATTGCTATGAGTGAGGCAATGGGGGCTGATGCGATCGCCGTTGCTCTGTTACAATATCTGCGGATTCTATTAGTTGCAATTATTGTTCCTACCCTCGTCGGCTTCTGGTTTGCGGGTGATGGGACTATCCATTCTGTAGTATCTATTCCCCTTCAGACTTTACCCGCTTTATCACCGCTTTTCAACTTAGCAATTCTGGGAAGTTGTGGTACGTTAGGGATTATATTAGGGGAAAAGTTTCATTTACCTTCCTCCTTATTTTTTGGGCCGTTTCTCGTTAGTTTAATGATTTTTTGGACAGTCCCCTATTCCCTTGAAATGCCCTCCTTGCTATTTACCATTGGGTTATTATTTGTGGGGTTTTCTATTGGGTTAAAGTTTGATTGGAATAATGCCAAGAAATTAGGGAAAGCTGTTTTACTTGAAATTGTCTTAGTTCTGATATTAATCCTGTTCTGTTTAGGCGCGGGCTATCTATTTCATCAAATCACCCAAGTTGATACCATGACGGCTATATTGGGTTCTACACCCGGAGGAATTACAGCCATGATCGCAACGGTAATTCAACTCGGAGGAGATTCAGGGATTGTATTAGCGATGCAAATGACCCGAATGTTATTGATCTTATTAATTAGTCCTTGGTTTGGCAATGTATTAATTAAAAGTCAAAAACAATCTCACCCAACCTAGGATGGGCGTAGCCCATCACCAACTCATGGGATTTTTGATGTTACCACAAAGACACGAAGACACGAAGAAAGGATTAAGAGGGTTTAAATCTGCTGGATTTATGTTAATTTTTTCTAATCTATTCTGGCAAATCGTTTTGTTTTTTAAAAGATTGTCAGGGAATCCTGATATTTTATTGAAAATAGCTCTCAAATAGTTGACGAGATTATAGGGCTTCTGGTATACTTAAAAAAACACCACCCAAGGGCTTATTGTGTCTATAGCTCAAAATTGGGGCTAAAACCCTGATTATACCGTTAAATATTGTGATTTTTCCCTAAAATTTAGGTAGTGCGATGCACCAATTTTGGGAAGGAAAGATCAAGCCCTAAAGCGGTATCTTGACAAAAATTACAATTTATGCAGGTAGAGACGAAGGGGATGTGCTGTTTCCTAGAAACTGGGTTTCCACCTCGGACAAGCGTACTGGACAGGATTAAAAAACCTCAACTTAATATATAGGAATCCGTGTAGGGGTTGTAATATTTTAGGGTAGGGGTGGCGTCCATTGCAAGGAGTGTCAACTTAATCCACGTTAGCCCTGAACTCAAGTTCGGGCTAAGAAGCTCAAGTCATCTAAAGATGACTCAAAACTTCTCTTTCTTAACCCGTTTTAACGGATTTGTAGGGGCGAGGCGCGCCTCGCCCCTACGCCTGAAATTGATTTCAAGGCTTTTGGCGCGATTGTTGACACTGATACGTCCCTCCCAACCCCTACAGGTTTTAATCACAAATCATTTAGACTTGCTATATTGTGTCTGAACTTTTACAACAAACAGAATCCTATTTAAAACAAAAGATTTCCCCCGATGCTAATCAGATTGATGGTTGTTCAAAATTACTTCAAAAAGCATTTAATGGATTAGGAGCATTAGGAGTTTTGGGATTAAGAATTCCTCACCGTTGGGGAGGGCCACAACTCGATGCCGAAACCTGTTTTCAATTTCAAGAATTAATCGCCCGTTATTCAGGAGCGTTAGCCTTTTTACAAACCCAACATCAAAGTGTTGCTGCGATGTTGATTCAAAGTTATAACACTCAATTACAAGCCGAATATTTACCCCGAATGAGTCAGGGAAATGCTAAAATCGGTGTAGGCTTTTCCCATTTAAGACGATTAGGAAATCCCTCAATCATTGCTATTCCTGTAAGGGGAGGCTATCAACTCAATGGCTTTGTTCCTTGGGTAACAGGATGGGGAATTTTTGAAGAATTTGTAGTTGCTGCAACGTTACCCGATAATCAATCTGTGTGGGGGTTAGTACCATTTTCAGAACAAAAAATAGGGGAAAGTGCGATTAAATTAAGTTCTCCTATGTCTCTCTGTGCTATGACTTCCACCAATACGGTAACAGCAACTTTTACCCAATGGTTTTTACCTGAAGAAAAAGTAGTTTCTATTCATCCCGTTGGCTGGATGCAAGAAAATGATCAAACCAAAGTTTTACAAGCCAGTTTCTTAGCGTTAGGCTGTGCTAGAGCAGGATTAGAGATTGTAGAAACAGCTTTTAAAAAAACAGAGTTTTCCTTTATTCAAGATGCCTTTAATTCCTTAAATCAAGAACTCAATCAATGTCGTTCTCAAATATTTGCGGCTCAAAATCATCCTCAAACTATTAATACTTCCGAAAAATATCAACTCCGCGCCTGGGCGATAGAATTAGCCGTGCGTTGCGCCCAGGCTGCGGTCACAGTCTCCAGTGGTGCCGCCAATTTAAACAGCCATTCCGCTCAAAGAATCTATCGAGAAGCGTTAGTTTTTACGGTGTCCGGTCAAACAACAGAATTAATGAAGGCTACCCTAGAAAAAATCAAGAATTGTAAGGTTTTATAATCTTTGTTGTAACTTGAATGGTAACTCCATTTACCATTATGGTAGATTGCTATGATAGAATATCTCTAAAATCATTAATCTATTGATTAATTGAGAGCCATGTCACCACCACAAGAAACACTCCTAAATGGGATAATATTACCGCCCACACAAGATGAACTACCCTTTGACGATGGAGTCCCCATGGAAACCCAACGCCATAAACTGCAAATGGATTTACTGATTGATCAGTTAATTCCTTGGTTAGAACCGCGAGAAGATGGTTATGTTGGGGGTAATATGTTCCTCTATTTTAGTTTAGCCCAAGTGCGAAACCAAGACTTCAAAGGCCCCGATTTTTTTGCCGTATTAGGAGTTCCCAAAAAAGAACGAAAAAGTTGGGTCGTTTGGGAAGAAGGAAAAGCACCCGATGTGATCATTGAACTGTTATCACCCAGTACCGCCCAAGAAGATAAAACCAACAAAAAACTCATCTATCAAAATCAAGTTCGAGTTCCTGAATATTTCTGGTATGATCCCTTTAATCCCGATGATTGGGCAGGATTTACATTGAAAAATGGTATTTATGAACCGATTATTTTAGATCAACAAGGACGCTTACTCAGTCAACAATTAGGCTTATCATTACTGCGATGGTCAGGTGTTTATAAAACTGTCGAAACAGTATGGTTAAGATGGGCAACTCCAGAGGGTGAAATTCTTCCCACACCCGATGAATTATCCGCCCAAAAAGCCGAAGAAGCTCAACATCAAGCCGAACAAGCCCAACGCCAAGCTGAACAAGCCCAACTTCAAGCTGAACAAGCTCAATTTCAAGCTGAACAAGCCCAACAGCGTTCCCAAGAGTTAGAAGCGTTGCTCAACCGCTACCGTCAACAGTTCGGCGAATTACCCGAATCTAGTTCTGATCACTTTTAAGATCAAACGGGGTATTCTCAAAATAGGTGCTATTAAAGCCAACTAATCGAAAATCCGAGGAAGGTATTAGCCATGAATCCCGCCGAGAAAGAATCCTTAGAAAGGCAATATGGAGCAGAGCGTATCCGCAAAATGGAACGCTCTAAGCAAGTACAAAAAGTCATTATGATCCTATCAATGGTATCTTTTTTTGGAGCCAGTATTTTTGGATTAGGGAAAGTTTTCAAAGGAGTCTTTGACAAAGAACCTCAACCGACTCAACCCACAGAAGAACAATCTGCAACCGCTTTATTACAAAAACAAGAAAAAGGCTATGAAACGGTATTAAAACGGGAACCCAATAACCCAACAGCTTTAGAAGGGTTGCTAAATGTTCGACTACAACAGAATAATATTAAGGAGGCAATTGAACCGTTAGAGACGTTAGTTAAATTATATCCTGATCGGCAGGATTATCAAAATTCATTAACTGAATTAAAACAGAAAAATAAAAAATAAATCCAGTCATGAAACATTTAGACTACTGGATAAAACAGCAAAAACAGCAACAGTTAGAAGATCAAATTAGAACAGAACAAGCCAGAACAGAAGTTCAAGCGATTGTTAAAGTATTAATAGAACGATTTTCTATTAAAAAAATTATTCTGTTTGGTTCTTTAGTTCGAGGAAAATTTCATGAAAACTCTGATATTGATTTAGCGGTAGAAGGAGTTCCCAAAAGGGATTATTTTACAGCCGTTGCGATCGCTAACAACCTAACATCCCGATGGGTAGATTTAAAACCCCTAGAAGACTTAGAACCTCACTTTCGAGAAAGGGTTTTAGCCACAGGAGAATCTGTTTATGAAGCCAATGTCAGCAAGTAAAATTAGAGAACTAGCGACGGATATTGAAATTGAGTTAGAACGTTTAGGAAGGTTGGAATTAGCGATCGCTCAAGTCCATGAGGAAATTCGACGTGATCCAGAAAGATCGGCAATTTTTTATGAAAGTCTAGCCTTAAAGTTACATAACTTTTATACAGGTTGTGAGCGGATTTTTCAACTCATTGTTTCTGAATTAAATGGTTCTTTACCCTCAAGTTTTGATTGGCATAAAAGACTTTTAAATAGAATGAGTATAGAAAGAGAAGGGTTGCCAGCAGTTTTGACTTCAGACACAGTTGTTCGGTTAAATGAGTATCTAGGTTTTAGGCATATTGTTAGAAATTTGTATGGTTTTGAATTAGATCCAAACAGGCTAGAAAAACTTGTTGAACATTATCCTACGGTTTGGCATCAAGTTAACTTTGAACTCAGAGAATTTATCAATTGGCTTAGACAACTCTCTGAACAGTTAGAATAATCAAAAGTTACGAGTGTAAATAGTTGTTGAGCTTTAGCCCTCTCTGCTTTCCTTTTAGGGCTAAAGCCCAACAACGGTTTGATAAAATTCCTCTAATGCAGCCACACAAACCTGATCATCAAAAATCAGATGATGGCGATCGCTCATTTGTTCAGAAATTGTTTTGCGCCATACAGGATCTAACCCTAATTTAACTGCTATTTTAACATATTCTGCTTCATTTTCTGCAATTGTTTCTGTTAAGCCGATCATTTTTAGGAAACTATCAGCATGACGTCCGCGCATAAATTCCCCAGGGCAAGTTACAATGGGTAAATTACAAGCGATCGCTTCTAAGGTGGGAGGATTGAAAATTCCCTAATCCCCGTATATACATATAATAACCTTATTTTCATCCGAGAAAACCTGCGTTGATCAAAATTGGGACAGATATGATCAGGAAAATAACTAAGTTGAGACAATTGCTGGACTCACAACAGTTAGAGTTTCTCATGGAAGCTCATAATGGATTAAGTGCTAGAATTGTAGAAGAAACTGGGTTTAAAGGCATTTGGGCGAGTGGTCTTTCCATCTCCGCAGCGCTAGGCGTTCGAGATAATAATGAGGCTAGTTGGACACAAGTGTTAGAAGTGCTTGAATTTATGTCCGATGCCACATCCATTCCAATTTTGTTGGATGGAGATACGGGTTATGGTAACTTTAATAATGTTCGTCGTTTAGTTAAAAAATTAGAACAACGGGGAATTGCTGGCGTTTGCATAGAAGATAAAGTCTTTCCTAAAACCAACAGTTTTATCAATGGAACAGCCCAACCTTTAGCGGATATTGACGAATTTTGTGGAAAAATTAAGGCAGCTAAAGATGCTCAATTAGATGAAGATTTTGTCGTGATTGCTAGAATTGAAGCGTTTATTGCTGGATGGGGTTTATCGGAAGCTTTAAAACGAGCCGAAGCTTATCATCAAGCTGGAGCGAATGGGATTTTAATTCACAGTTCCTTACGAGTCCCCGATGAAATTTTAGCGTTTAAACAAGAGTGGGGAAATCGATGCCCTGTTGTGATTGTTCCCACTAAATATTATACCACACCGACTCAAGTTTTTCGAGATTATCAATTTTCAATTGCCATCTGGGCTAATCAGGTTTGTCGAGCCGCCATAACAGCAATGCAGCAAGCAACAAAACGAATTTTTACAGAAGAAAATTTATTAAATATTGAAGAAGATATTGTTCCCGTTTCAGAAGTTTTTAGATTACAAGGAGCTTTAGAATTACAAGCGGCTGAAAAGCGTTATCTTCCTCAAAATCAAAAACAAAGCAGTGCCTTACTCTTAGCCGCATCAAGAGGAATTGAGTTGGGAGAATTTACCCTCGATAAACCTAAGTGTATGCTGGAGTTAAGGGGCAAACCTTTACTCTCTCAAGTGGCAGATACTTACCGAATGGTTGGGATTAAAGAGATTACTGTGGTTCGCGGATATAAGAAAGAGGTTATTAATTTACCCAATCTCAATTATATTGACAACGATGATTATGACTCAACAGGGGAATTGATATCACTTCAGTTAGGCTTACAAAAATTTTCAGAAGGAAATCAGGATTTAATCATCGGTTATGGCGATGTTTTATTTAAAAAGTATGTCTTGCAACTGTTATTAGATAATAATCATGATTTTGTAGTAGTTGTTGATGCAAATAGCCAAGGTCAATCTAATTCTGTTCGCCCAGATTATGTTAGTTGTTCATTACCCAATTCTAAACAAGCTTTTTATACTGAGGTTTATTTACAGCAAATTAACAATCAACTTTCAAAATCGGAAAGTTGTGGGATGTGGACAGGAACTTTAAAAGTTTCTAGTCAAGGTCAAAATATCTTACGGGATACCTTGAAAACTTTACTGTTAGAAGAAACTGCACAGAAACAAGGAAGAATGCCAACCTTAATCAATGAAATTATTAAGCTTGGATATCCAATTCAGGTAATTTATATTACTGGCAATTGGTTAGATGTCGATGAAATTGAAGATATGATTAAAGCAGGGAGTTTCTAATGATTCCAGCCGAAACGTTTATTCAAGCAACACAAAAGTTAGGATTTGGATTATATACAGGTGTTCCCTGTTCCTATCTGACACCTTTCATTAATTATGTGATTGATTCTACGGATTTACGCTATGTGGGGGCAGCTAATGAAGGGGATGCTGTAGCGATCGCATCGGGTGCAGAATTAACCGGAATTCCCAGTATTGTTATGTTTCAAAACTCTGGGTTAGGAAATGCGGTTAACCCCTTAACATCCCTCAATCAAACCTTTAAAATTCCCATCCTAATTATTGTGACATGGCGGGGTCAACCCGATGGGGTTGCTGATGAACCTCAACATCATCTAATGGGACAAATTACACCGCAATTGCTGGAATTAATGCAAATTCCCTGGGATTATTTCCCCACAGAAGTTGAGGAAATTCAACCGACATTAAACCGGGCAATGGAACATCTGAAAACCCAGCAAACTCCTTATGCTTTAATTATGAAAAAAGGATCAGTGGAGTCTTGCCCTTTGAATTCTAGCCTACCCCCTAAACCTGATCAAGTTCCGAATACTTCAGCACAATTTGAATCTCATGAAAGTTATAGTCGCCATGACATTTTGAAAGCAATTAAAAATCAGATTCAACCCTCAGATATTCTGTTAGCAACAACAGGCTATTGTGGTCGAGAACTGTATGCCATTGAAGATTGCCAGAATCAATTTTATATGGTTGGGTCAATGGGATGTGCTTCCAGTCTTGGCTTAGGAATTGCTTTGAATAAACCTCAACACCGTGTTATTGTTTTAGATGGAGATGGAGCCGCTTTAATGCGTTTAGGAGCCTTAGCAACTATTGGTTATGAACGGCCAACGAACCTTATTCATATTTTATTAGATAATCAATGCCATGAATCCACAGGAGGTCAATCTACCGTTTCCCATTCTATTGATTTTAGCGCGATCGCCTCGGCTTGCGGTTATGAAAAATTAGCCTGTTTAACGACACCCGAACAACTACAAAGTGCTTTAAGTTCCCCTTCAGAACAATTGACTTTCCTACACGTTAAAATCAAACCAGGAATTCCAAAACAATTACCTCGACCCACCATTACCCCTCCTGAAGTTGCCCAACGTTTACGACAATTTTTATTAACCCAAGTATGAAAATTCCCCATCGTCCTATTTTACTAAACCCTGGCCCAGTAACTCTGAGTGAAAGAGTTCGTAAAGCTTTATTGCGAGAAGATTTATGCCATCGAGAACCAGAATTTGCTGAATTAATATTAGACATCAAAACTCGTTTATTGCAGGTTTATCCAGAAGCGACAAAAGATTATGAAGCCATTATTTTAACAGGTTCAGGAACCTCGGCTGTAGAAGCGATGCTATCAACTTTAATTCCTCCATCAGGAAAAGCTTTAGTTGTCGCCAATGGGGTTTATGGAGAACGGATGGCTAAAATGATTCAAACTCACAATAAACCCTTAACAATCGTCAAATCTGCTTGGGATGAACCGATGAATCTCAATGAAGTTGAGAACTGTTTAAACCAAGATTCAACCATTACCCATATCGTAGCCGTTCACCATGAAACAACGACAGGACGATTAAATGATATCGAAAAATTAGGAGAAATTTGCTACAATAAAAATATTGCTTTATTGTTAGATTGTGTCTCTAGTTTTGCAGCAGAAACCTTAAAATTCTCCCAGTGGAATTTAGAAGCTTGTGCCGCAACAGCTAATAAGTGTTTGCATGGGGTTCCAGGGTTGTCATTTGTTGTGGTGAAAAAATCCGTCTTTGAGTCTCGTCCCTCGGCCGCTAATACCCTATATCTTGACCTTTATCCCTATCAAAAACAGCAACAAGAAGGTTACTCACCCTTTACTCAAGCCGTACAAATTAGTTATGCTTTGCAAGAAGCTTTAAAAGAATTAGAAGATTTAGGAGGATGGAAAACGAGACAACAGTTATATCAATATCGCTCTCACCAAATTCAAAATAAATTACAAAGTTTGGGAATTAAAACTCTTTTAGAACCTCAAGCTTATTCCTGTGTTTTAAAGTCTTATCAGTTACCGACGGGCTACACTTATCAGCAAATTCATGATCACTTAAAACAATCAGGTTTTGTCATTTATGCAGGACAAGGAGGGTTAGAAAACCGTATTTTCCGTATTGCTAATATGGGAGATATTCAAGAAATTGAAATTCAATATCTTCTAGAATGCTTTGAAAAATTACTTCAATCTTAAAGGAGGGTTTATGGCTTTTAATTGGCATGAAGTTTGGGAGCGAAAGGGACGTTTAGAAACGACCAATTTAAAAGAGTTAGATGGGTTTGAAGAAACTACCATTGACCCGGAATGGGTAGCCAAGCAAATTAGTGATATTTTAGAAATCAAACCCGATGATAAAGTCTTAGAAGTCGGTTGTGGGGCTGGGATGATTGCCCAATATTTAAACTGTGATTATGTCGGGATTGACTATTCAAAATCCTTAGTCCAAAAACATATTCAACTGCTGGGTCATTCAGTTTTACAGGGATCAGCGAATAATTTAATTTTTAAAGACCAATCCTTTGATAAAGTTTTTGCTTATAGTGTATTTCACTATTTCCCTGATTTAGATTACGCTAAAACCGTGATTCGAGAGATGAAAAGAGTTGCTAAAACGGCTATTTTTATTGGAGATTTACCCTGCAAATCCCATCGTGCAGAACATCTTCTTTTTAATGCAGAAGATTTTAACGATGCTGAAACTACCCCAGGTTTTTATAATCCTGATCGATTTAATATCTTAATCAAAAATAAACTCTCTTAATCCTGATAAACTAGAACTAAGGTTAGGAAATCGCCCATGATAGAAAAGAAACCGATTCGGATTTATGTTGATATGGTTGCTGACCTATTTCATGCGGGTCACGCCAATTTTTTGAAGCAAGCACGAGCTTTAGGGGATCAATTAATTGTTGGCATTCACTCGGATGAAACCGTTGCTGGATACAAACGTCAACCTTTGATGAGTATGGCAGAAAGAATAGCAGTGGTTGAAAGTTGTCGCTATGTTGATGAAGTGATTCCTAATGCACCGCTAAATGTAACCTTAGACTACTTGAATCAATTAAAGATTGATTATGTTTGTCATGGCGATGATGTCTCTCCTGAAAATCTGGAAAAATGGTATGGAGAAATTCACAAACAAGGTCGCCTCAAGTTAGTTCCTTATACTAAAAATATTTCTACCACTAATTTACTCCAGCGCGTTTCATCAAGAAGCAAATTTAATTTTATCAGTCAACCCATTCAGGTTGATTTTGTCGCTTACCATGACTTACAAGCTCAAGCAGGACTATCCGTTTTTGAAGCCATGAGTCAACACTTTGATTGTCGTTGGTTAATTGGCCCTGAGCAACAACCCACAGGTGCAAAAGCCGCCGTTTTACTCGATCATACTCACCATCATCCTCAAATTAGAAAATCAGCGCAGGGTTATCAATACTTATTTTATCTTCCCCATGACTTAGGAGATGTGGATGCTTATGAAATTGAAAAGCAACGGTTAAAGGAATTTAATATTATTTTTGTTCCCGGTTCGTTACACCGAAATTATGCTCAACAAGCATTAGGATTAAGTTATACACAACCTTTTCACAAACCCACCCAATTAATCTTACAAGGAGGCTGGCCAAAATACGACAAAATCAACTTAGCTGAAAGTAATAATGAACTTTATTTAAAGTTAACCAACTTACCTTATGAATCTACCATTTTATATGCACCAACTTGGGGACATACGAGAGAATGGGAACAACTGTTACCCCTGTTTAAGAAACTTCCCTGTAACTTGATTATCAAAAATCATATTTATGTTAATCCAGGTCAAGCTTACCCCAAAGGGTTAGAAGCAATGTATGAAAGTTGTCTTCGTTCTGTTCAAGAAATGGAGGAATTTGCTTTAAACGATAACCCACCTAATATTATCGTAGCTCCCAGAACCTTAAATATCTGTACCCTATTTCCTTTTGTTGATATTTTAGTTTCGGATCAATCCTCAGTCAGTATAGAATTTCTTCCCTTTGGAACCAGTATAGAAACAGGTCGTTTTAATCCTGATCCGAATCAACTTAAACCTCAATCGAGTTTAATTTCTCAGGATGTTTTATTTATGCCTTTTGAACAACTTCAGGACGTTTTTGCTTCTGAGAAATCGTTCACAGATTTTATCAAAGAACAAAAACAAAAATCTGATCGTCAACAGATTGTTAACCAAAAAATTAAATTTTCAGGTCAATTAATTGCTCAATTAATTGATCGCTATCTTTCATTCTGGCAAGTTCATGAACATCCAATTCAACCCCATACAGCCTTTGAAGCCCTGATGAATCAATGGCATGATTTACTTTTAAGTTAAGCTGTGTTGAATTTAATAATTAAAACTAGGAGATGAATGATGTCAATTGATCCACAAATCTTAGAAACCTTAGAACCGTTAATTGATCAACTTCCAGAAGTTTATCAATCGATTTACTTAGGGAAGGAATTAGTTCGGGAAGGTTTACGTCAAAATGATTGGGAAAGGCTAGAAGTCATTAAAGATTATATTAAACCCGGTCAGACGATATTAGATGTGGGTTCTAACGTTGGTTTTTTTACGATTAATCTAGCAAAAATGTTTCCTGACAATGTATTTGTCAGCGTTGAAAAACAATATAGTTATGCTCGTCTACAAGCCGAATTAATTAAATTAGAAGGGGTTAAAAATGTTATTTTAATTAATTCTGTTGTAACTTCAGATTGGCTAATTAAAGCTTCCCAATCCTGTACTTATTTTGATGTGACTCTTTTACTTTCTGTCTTACATCATATTGAAGACGCAGAATATTTTTTAACAGAACTGAACAAAATTTCCAAATCTTTTATTATGGAACTTCCTCACCCCGATGAGTCTAGGGTGTGTGGAAAAGATATTTTAAAAACCCAGCTTACCTTGGATAAAATTAGCCAAGTTAAACCCGTTTTTATTAAAATGAATTATGAAGCTACAACCCATTGTGATACCGAATTAACCCGCTCATTTTACTATGCGGATTCACCGGATTACGAAAGAGAAGCGTTGTTTCCTTATATTGGCTATCCCTTAAACCCTCGTAACTATATTATTAAATCAACGGATCAAGGTGTTGTCATTCATAAATCCCATCTGAAGCAAGATATTCAGATCATTCCAGGTGTTCTCCTTTATGATATTGCTCAAATTGGACAAATTTTTGCTCCTCAATATGAAACAGTTAAACAGCAAATAGAATCCCAATTTAAACGGCTTAATACTCTTGATAATGTAGCGGATATTAGACCTTGGAATCTATTATTTACAGCCGAGGGTCTAAAATTTATTGATTATCAATATACTTCTGATTTAGATGTAGATTTAAAATTTGATCATCAAAGAGACTTTAACCTCATCTGCAATTTTATCAATGACCTATTTGGCATTTACCCTAAACCTCAAATTTTGATTGATGGCGTTTTTTTCCAACTTTACCAAACAGGAATTGCCAGGGTTTGGAAATCTTTACTCGAAGAATGGTCTACTCAAGACTTTAGTAAACATATTTTAGTCTTAGATCGAGCCGGAACATCGCCCCGCATCCGTGGCATCCGATATCGAACTATTCCAGCTTATAGTTATAGTAGCACAGACCAAGATAAGCAAATGTTGCAGTATATCTGCGATGAAGAAGAAGCAGATTTATTCATTTCAACATACTATACTACTCCTCTAACAACCCCTTCAGTTTTTATGGCTTATGATATGATTCCTGAAGTTTTAGGGGGAAATTTGAATGAACCCATGTGGCGAGAAAAACATCATGCCATTCGCCATGCTTCTACTTATATTTCTATTTCTGAAAATACAGCAAAGGATTTAGTCAAGCTGTTTCCTAATCTCTCTTTAGATGCCGTTACAGTCGCCCATTGTGGTGTATCTTCTATCTATACTCAGGCTACGGTAGAAGAAATTCGGCAATTTAGAATTAAATATGGAATTTATAAACCCTATTTTATTCTCGTGGGGATGAGCAATGGTTATAAAAATGGAGAACTATTTTTTAAAGCTTTTTCTCAACTTTGTACTGCTCATGGCTTTGAGTTAGTTTGTACGGGAACAGGTGCTTTCTTTATGTCAGAATTTAGACAATATACCCCTGGAGTTGTTGTTCATCCTTTACAACTCAATGATGAAGAATTAAAAGCGGCTTATTCAGGAGCCGTAGCTTTAGTTTATCCTTCTATTTATGAAGGATTTGGCTTACCGATTTTGGAAGCTTTAGCTTGTGGCTGTCCTGTGATTACTTGTTCTAATGCTTCAATTCCTGAAGTCGCTGGAGAAGCAGCTTTATATGTCAATGATCATGATGTAAATGGATTAACAGATGCTTTGTGTGAAGTACAGAAACCCAAAGTCCGTGAGTTTTTAATCGAAGCAGGTTTAGAACAAGCTAAAAAGTTCTCTTGGTCAAAAATGGCTGATCAGGTCAGTTTAGCTTTAATAAATGCAACACTTTTGCCCCTAAATTTGAGAGAGATCAATTTAGTTGTTTTTCCCGATTGGACTCAACCAGAAGAAACCCTTTATTTAGAGTTGGGAACTATTATCCAAGCTATCTCAAATCACCCTGACAGAAGCCAAATTACTTTACTGATTGATAATAGTAATATTATTGATGAAGATGCAGATTTAGCTTTATCTAGCGTGATTATGAACCTTATGATGGAAGCAGAATTTGAGGTTGATGAGAGTGTAGAAATGACTTTAATTGGAAACTTGAGTCAAATGCAGTGGAAAGCTTTATTAACTCATGTTCAAGGGTGGATTAGACTAGAGCATGAAAATCAAGAGGCGATCGCATCCGTCTGTGCAGAAATTATCCCAATTTATGATTTGACTATTTAGAACCGGAAAATGTCAAACCTCAGCAAGTTGTTTTTGGGACTCTAGCCACTGTTGATAAGCCACTTCATCTCCTCCAAATGAATCAACAGAGACTTCACGCTCTGGCATCGGGTTGAGGGTTGCATTGATGGGACTGTACTTGCAATAGCAGATCACAACCATATCGAAGTCCATTCCAACAGGGATATCTGGTGTATAGGTTTCGACCCGTGTAACTTCCCAATCACTCTGACGGTAATGAGTTGAAGACTCTGGATAGTTAGAATCAGTAAACTGATCAACTCGGATGAACTCTGGGGGACGGTATCCAAGTTCAGGTAATGCCTTGTCAGAGCAATCGTAATGCTCAAATAAGGTTTTTGTGAGAGAGCCAGTGTGAGCATATTTGCGATCTTTCCAACCGGGTTGACGCTTTTCTGCTCGAAAGACAATCCATTTACGCATTAGCCTTCCTCCTTTTGGGTATCGTAATAGGATTTGGGAAATTCAGTTTTTCCCTCAAACACACAATCAACTTCAAGAACAGGATTACCCGTTTTCTCTATATCAACCAATTGCCAGCCGTATTTCTCAGCCATTTCTTCACAACAATCCCCATCGACTGCTGCATGGCGTGATTTGTTTTCATCTTCATCATATCTAGGTTTTGGCATCGTTAAATTGCTCCTAGTTTGGAGTCAATCTTTTATCGTTTCTTGCACAATTTCACCCTTATACTTTCCTAATCGATATAAAGTTAGTGGACTGTGACGGTTATGTTCTTCTACCATAGCGATTAATTCATCCAGTGCTAGGGTAACAGCGTCAATTTTGCGAATAGCCTCCCGCCAGTTCGCAACAGAACGCGCTCTTGTCTCTGCATCAGGTATTGTGCGTGGGTTATTCATGGTAGATTCCAAATCCTTTTACTTTCTTGAGTGGTTGCTTCCACCGCATCAGCCGTGACTGAAGCTTGTTCAATAGTTTGGCTCAATAAATTGATCATAGCACTAGGAGCAATAGGTTGAGCCTCAGCGATCGCTAATGTCAGAGTAGCTAGACGAGAATAAGGATTTCTCAGACGTTCTCCGCCATTTTGTAATTGCTCCAATTCTGGAATTGTTTCCTCCGTCTCACCATAGTCTTCAAACAAATCATACTCGGCTGTTTTTGCCTGATCAATCAGTTCAACTAAACGTCGTTGCAGGTTGAAAATAATCGTCAAAGTTTGAGGGGATACTTTTGCCATATTGAACTTATATAAATGTACAACCTACCACAATACAATGATTTGCTGTTAACTAGGTTAGAGAAAATCCCGCTATAATAGCAGATAACCTTAATTTGCTATACAGTTTATCCTTAAGAATAATGAAAGTTATTGAAATTACTGAAACAATAGACGCACTTGCGGACTATGCAAATAGTCAAGAAGTGATTATTTTAACCCAAAATGGAGAAGTAATCGCAGCGCTAACGCCACTAAAATTCGATCAGAATATAGACAACATTCCTGGTGATTTGAGAGAGATGATCGAGGAAAAACAGTCTCGAAAAAAAACTGAATTGGAAACCACTTTTTATCAGCTTGTCGAGCAATGGAGAAGAGAAACTCGCGGGGTTTCCTCCACTGAACAATTATCAATGCACTCAGCCTATCAGCAAATTATTGGTATGGGTAGTGATGTGATCCCAATGCTGTTGCGGGAACTGGAAAGAAATTCTGGGCGTTGGTTTTGGGCTTTAAAATCAATTACCCGCGAAGATCCGGTAACTCCCGAACAGCAGGGAAACACAAAAGAAATGATTGAATCTTGGTTAAATTGGGGGAGAAAAAAGGGTTATATAGCAAGTCTAAATCAATTGTATAAATAGTTTGACATCCAATTCATCGTAGGGGGACGGCGCGCCCAAAGTCCGTCAACTTAAGCCTCCGAAGCCCTGAACTCAAGTTCGGGCTAAAAGCTGAAGTTATCTAAAGATAACTAAGATCATTCTTCATTAACCCGTTTTAACGGGTTTTAGCTTTGAGCCTGAAATTTATTTCCAGGCTTTTAGACTTAAGTTGACACGCTTTGGGCGCGCCTCGCCCCTACAGGGGAATATAGATATTTTTTGAGATTAATAATCACCACTCAAGTTTCTACAAGAGCTAATTTCCGAGCTAAACTTTGTGTAGCACGTCAAAAACACGGCAATCAGACATTTAGTGATAGTGTAGAACTGCTGAGAGAGGATAGAAATCGTTAAATCAATTCTTACCCTCAATATACTTCTGCCACATTTGTTCATAAGCATTTTCCATTTCACGAGTAAACTGTTTCCCATTCCACAACGGAGCCGTTTGTCTGTTTTTCCTTAATTTCCAAGCAATTTGTTGGCGTAGATTTTCATCTGTTCCTAACTTAATTCCCCATTTCACATATTCTTCATCTGTCCAAGCAATACCTTCTGTAATTCCGGCATTAATCATCATGGTATAACTATTGCGAGCCGCAAATTGTTCACCTACTCGTGTTACCATCGGAATTCCCATCCACAGAGTTTCCATTGTAGTTGTTGCGCCATTATAAGGATAGGTGTCTAATACGACATCACCAATACCAAGGTTGGCTCTGTGAATTTCCTCAGAAGGAGCCAAAGGTAAAAACTTTAATCGTTCACATTCTATTCCTTCAGATTGTGCGATCTCAAAAAAGAATTTTTCCAGAGATTTTTGATCAGATACGCCCTTCACTAGAAGATAGCTATTGGGTACAGCTTTGAGAATTTGTAATTGTAACCTTACGATGTCTGGATGACATTTGTATGCTCTTTGGGCGGTCAAATAAATAATAGAATCATTGGGAATATCTAGCTCATCTCGACGCAGGGTTGGTACACCCACTTCAAAACCATCTACTGCAATATAAGTTTGAGGTAAACGCCAAATTTTCTCCGTATAGTGGGCTTGAGCATCCTCTGGAAGCACATAAGGATCAGCGATATAATAGTCAATTGTCGGGATATTACTCGCATCCCAACCCAGCCAGGTCACTTGAACAGGCGCGGGTTTAATCGCCATAACATCAGCAGTATTAGTGAGTGTAATGCTATCAAGATCGACTAAAATATCAATTTCATCTTCATAAATTTTTTCAGCCGCTTCTGTTCCAGATAATCCTAATAAATGACCTTTATTGACATGATCAAAGTACCAATTTTTCAAAGGATCATTAGTTTTTACTGTACTCATGAAGTAACCATAAATTTCAAAGCGATTCGGGTCATGGTGCTGAAATACCCATCGCGCTAACCAACCAACAGAATGAGAACGTAAACAATGAGAGAGATATCCTATCTTTAAACGTTTATTGCTACGTTCTTCAATTTTGATCAGGGGTGATTTCCACTTCCTAAATTTTTCCACTTCCTCGTGGGCATAAGATTCAATATTGAACTGGGCTATCTGGGCGATTTGACGACGAATTGCTAAATTTTTATAAGGATTATCTTGAAAATACGCGAAGAAAAAGCTAGATGCAAATAAGCGTACCGTACTTGCAGGATCTAAAGATCGCGGTTGCTGATCAAATAAAGTTTGCAACAATAAAAAGTGTTCGTTGAGTGCAACAGTAAACTCCTCCCAATATCCTCCCGCACTCATCAAAGCTCGCATCAGGATATAGTTAGCATAGATTTTCTCTGTTAAAGTATCAGCAATAGATATAGAAACTTTAGCTGTTTCTATCCCCTTATTAAACTCATGAATATCCTGATACAGGGATGATAAATTTATCAATAGCTCATAATTTTTAGGTTCAAGACGTAAACATAATTCTGTGTATTTTACTGCCAAATAATGGCGAGAAAATATGTAAGCCGTTTTATAAATAAACTCAATAAAAGTGGCTATAAATGGTGATGTATCCTTCACATAGGGTAAACACGCCTCAGTGAACTCTAATGTAGATGGCTCAAATGGAGCATAATCTAAAACATTTTTTAAAACTTCGAGTAAAAGATTGGAATCTAACCCAATATCTTTTTCTGAATTGAGGAAATTGATCACTCCCCACTCTTTAAGTTCTTCTCCTGTATAGGTTGGAATAAGGGTTGATAATCCGATTAAATGCAATAAATTATTGATATCTTCCGGGTTAATTTCTCGAATATGCTGACGAATCACCCAAGCATTGGTATAATTTTTTGATTCTAACTGATGGTTAGCTTCAGTTTGCAAAACCTCGATTAGTTCTATTGTCCATTGCTCAATTTCTTCCGGCTCCCCTTCTGCCATTGCACATAACCAAGTCGTTTGTGCTTCTGTTTCTTGACCTTGTAGCAACAGTGCTAAACCCATGTACCAATAGTAAGCTTTACACTCCGGTTGAGCTTCAATAGCTTGTTCATAGAGTTGAGTGACTAGCGCATAATTCCCTTTTTGCCAAGCCTCATCAGCTTGCTGCTGCCCATCAAAAGAAAGAATTAAAGATTGTTCTGATATCATGATTTAACAAATAAGAGTGACTTAATCATTACTAAATTAATAGCCCTACCTAATCATTAGATTTGACTAGGCAGGGTTACATCATTTCTTCTATTAACAGAGTCAACTAATAGTTGAGTTAGAATTATTTAGAGACTGCTGTGAAACCACCAGCACAAACCGGCGCCGCTGTACCATTTATGCTTAGATTTGTAGCAGCAGGAGTGTTACCAACGGCTCCTTCACACAGGATAGTCTGGGTTGTTTTGTCAGTATTCGCAGCACCCACTAATCCAACTCCTGCCGCATAAGGCTTGAGACCCGCTGCTGGAGTAGCTCCAGCTGTAGCACCGCCTGCTATAGCTGCTGCCCCGTAAGTATAATTAGCAGTTAGGGTTTTGATCCCAATACCCAGTGATGGAATATCAGTACCAAACTTAGTATTTTCTACGTAATAGGCTTGTTGACCTTTATTAATGGAAGCTAGGTATTGTTTGGCTTCAGATTGTTTGGCTTTATTCGCTTGGCTGAGGAAGGAAGGCAGAGCGATCGCAGCCAGAATACCGATAATGATAATAACAACTAACAGTTCAATTAAGGTGAAACCTTCTTCTTTTTTTCTATTAGAAACGTATTGCAGGAATTTCGCTTTAAATTCAGTCTTCATAATCTTTTCTCCGTTTGGGGGGATGTTTGGTTTTTTATCTGGTAGTTCTAACTTACCCACTGCTCTAAAGTTTCATATCACCCCAACAAAATTTTTTTTTAACTTGATCCCGAATGCTCCAAAAGCATATACAGAAAGGTATCTATGGTTTTGAGGACTTCTTTAACCTGCTCAAAGGCGATTTGAGGATTAATCAGTTCTAGGGTAACAGGGTCTACAGGTTGGATCTGTTGCCAACGTTTTACCAGGGATATTATAGGTTGTTCTACCTCCCACAGGGGCAGCAAATAGGCAGCCAAACGACTTCCCAGGGTAATTCCTACAAGGGTTGGTAACTTAACATATTGACTGATATGAACTACGCACATCCGCTATCGCGCTCGATGTGCGTTTCTAACGCTTCAACTGAGAAACTTGCTTGAAGCTTCCGCACTCCTGTAGAGGTATTCTCATCTGCGTCTGAAGAGGCACGTTCCATACCCCTTGCGTAATTAAGCATCACCATTGCTGCGGCAACATCTCTATCACAATGAAACCCGCAATTAACACAATGATGTTCTCTTTCTGCTAATGTTTTCTTTTTCTGATGACCGCAATTTGGGCAAGTTTGTGAAGGTTTAACTTTCTGAGTTGGAACCTCAATATAAAACCCACCTGCCTCAGTGACTTTATATTTAATTAAGTCTTTGAGATTTCCAATCCCCACGTCAAGTAAAGATCGATTTAATCCTGATTTCTGACGTTTATTTTTACCTTTGGACTTGCGAGTCATCCCCTTAAGGTTTAATTTCTCAGTGGCTACGAAGCTATTACAGCTAACGATTTCTGTAGACACTTTATGCTGCCAATCTTGTCTTTGTCTGGCAACCTTAGATTGGATTTTAGAGATGGCTTTATTCGCTTTTCTCCATCGTCGTGAAGCTTTAACTTTCTTCTGAGGAGGTCTTTTTTTGCGACTGGTTTTAGCGATTTTGTTGATTTTGCTTTGAGCAACTTTAACAAATCTGGGATTCTCAATGAAATTACCATTCGAGTCGGCAATTGCATGATGAGTTCCGAAGTCTAAACCAATCGCACCAACGTCTGTTTGATAACGAGATGGTATGCAGTCAACTGTGATTGACGCATACCATTTTCCTTGTGTGAACAGGATGGTACAAGTTTTAGGTTTTCCCCAATCTCTGGCTTGTTCCCGCATTTTAATGGTTCCTAAATTCGAGATTTTTAGGGAACCATTTTTACCATTGGTTAAAGCTTTCCATCCGCTTTGACAAGGATAAGTCCATCCTTTATAACGCCGACTTTTCTTAAACTTGGGATATCCAGATTTAAGCTTAAAGAAGCGTTGAAAGGCTAGGTCAACTCGTTTAACAGTGTCTTGTAATGCGTGGCTACCAAGTTCCTTATAATCCGTCCAGAATTCTTTGAACTCTGGCAAACAATTCTGTTGGTCGTAATAATTGACCGACTTATTGAATCGTTTGTAAGATGTTTTCCGATGTTCTACACAAGCATTATATAAAGCACAATGCAGTTTTCGCCAATAGTGCATTTTGTTGGCTTGCGCTTGAGTTGGATAGAGTCGGAAAGTCACTCTTTTGGTAGCCATAACATATCGACCTTCTGTTATATTTATGATTACTTATTATAATGTAGAATTTAAGAAGCATTACTGGGGTAAAGTTTCGTTTTGGTCTAACTAATACTATGTTGCTTCTTGCGGAGGCGCACCGATTGAGGTTCTTAAGAAATATATCCGGCTCCACACCCAGCATCTAAAATAACTTTTCCTTCTGTATTAATAACTTTCTGATATTTTAAATAATAAGGCGTGACTAAATTGTGGATAAATAGCAACTCATAATCGGTTTTAGGCGATTGTTCTAAGGGAATTCTAGGATAGGGTGCTGAGTCAAACTGTTGACGAATTTTTTCTAATAATTCAGGATCTTGATTTTGCATTGTTGTTTTTCAATGGATCGATAAACGGTAAACTATTAAAGGGCGATCGCAACTCTGTTGGTATCGAATTAAATTGAGTCAGCCGTGAAATCAATTTCCGGCGTAGGGGCGAGGCGCGCCCATTAGTGTCAACTTAAGCCGAAAACCCCTGAATTATAGCCGAGATTAGATCCCCCTAAATCCCCCTTAAAAAGGCAGGGCTGTTTCATTCTACAAAATTGGGGAGACAAATTGAGTCCCCAATTTTCTAAATTAAAACCCAAAAACTGAGTAATTCTAGCTGAATTNGACTTTGGGCGCGCCTCGCTCCTACAAATAGCTTGCGATCGCACCCTCTCTATTTATACAATGCCATCTATGGATAACAAAATTACATTTCTACTCAAAGTTCTACTCTTGTCCCTGGGAGTATCGGTTTTGATCAAGTTCGTTGGCCCATTGCTTTCGATTCCCGAATCCTCAACTCTTGCTGGAATTACCGTTTGCTTACCCTCCGTTATTCTAGCAGTGTTATTTAGTTGGCGGATGAGACAACAGCACCAACAACTGGAATAGTGGGCTAAGAAATAGTAAAACACATCAAAGGTGGGTGACACTCAATCGTTTGTGATCTCAACTGTTAAGTTATTAGTTGTCACCCCCCTAGAATTTAAAGCAATATTATTTTCCTTTTAACTGCTTCAAACGATCAGCTTCAAAGGGAGCACCTTTTAACATCCGATTCCAATATAACCAAGGTAAAACATAAAGCTTGGCTAACCACATACTATAGCGTTCTTGGGTAGGATCAAAAGGAAAACTAGAGTCGGGTTTACTCTCGTAGGTAAACTCCGCCATAATCGTTTTTCCATAACCCGTAATTAACGGACAGCAGGTATAACCATCATAACTTCCGGTTAGTTTTTGCGACTGAATTAAACCATAGAGATTTTCTACTAACGCAGGCGCTTGTTTACGAATGGCCGCCGCCGTTTTAGAAGTGGGTAGGGAAGACGCATCTCCTAATGCAAATACATTCGGATAAACATTATGTTGTAATGTTGTTTTATTCACATCCACCCATCCCCCAGGTTGCACTGCTAAGGGACTATTTTTAATAAAATCTGGGGGACTCATGGGCGGCGTGACGTGAATTAAATCATATTTAATCCTGACTTCCTCCACACCGTTACCCGTTGTCACAGAAAAAATGGCTTCTTTTGTTTCCGGTTTAATTGCTTTGAGATTATGTTGATAATTAACCTCAATATTGCGACGTGCAACTACTTTTTCTAACGCTTCACAATAGCCCGGAATGGGGAACATTTTGCCAACAGCCGTACAATACATCACCCGGCTTTTTTCCCGTACCCCATTGTTGCGGAAAGTATCATCCGCTAAATACATAATTTTTTGGGGTGCTCCTCCACATTTAATCGGTGTGGATGGAAAGGTAAAAATTGCTGTTCCCCCTTTAAAATTCTTCAACAATTCCCAAGTGTAGGGGGCATATTCTAGGGAATAATTACTGGTGACACCATTTTTACCAATAGCATCTTTTAATCCTTCAACTAAATGCCAATCAATTTGAATTCCCGGACAAACCACTAAGTATTGATACTGAATCCGTTGACCCTCTTTAGTAATGACTACATTATTTTCAGGTTCAAATTGATCAGCATAAGCTTTAATCCATTTGACACCCGCCGGAATACAGTTTTTTTCATCCTTAATTGTATCTTCAATGTTATAAACACCCCCACCCACTAACGTCCAAGCGGGTTGATAGTAGTGTTTATCCGAGGGTTCAATAATAGCAATATCGAGGCTGGAATTTTTCCGCATCAGTTGGGCGGCGACGGTAATTCCTCCCGCTCCTCCCCCAACGATGACAATTTGATGGTAGGTTGTATCGGAATTTGATGCTTGTAGGTTTGTACTTGACATAATGGCTGGTCACTTTTGGACAGATCTCCTCTTTGAGTGTAGAGGGGAAGTAACCCCAGAGTACAATCTATTAACAACTTTTAAGAATTCTGGCCAAAGGGTCTGTTTAAGGCTCTCAGGACTGCTTCATGGGTTTCCTGTGTTTTTAGGGTTGTTTTGAACTGAATTAATTTCTAGGTGATTTTCTCAGGATTTCCTAATTGATTGTTAAAACTTATTTATTTTTTGGTTTTTAGTGAATTATTCGATTTAAACTGCTATTCTTGATTTAAAATCTCTTAAAAATTAACAATTAAAAATCTATCTTTGAGAAGACTTACAAAAATTAATAAATTCGTTATCTTTATTAATAGATCAGAGCGTCCGTATTTATACCTTGCTGAGATGATCTGCCCAGAATTTAGGATGATTTTTCTCAAAAACCTGTCTCATCGGTATTCAGGGAGTACGGATCACTAGAAAACCATTGTAAAATATTTACCCTATTCAGAATTAAATTTTAGGATCAATATAGATTTGAGGACAAGTCTAAGCCCAAATCAACCGATACAATAGCAGTAAGGAAATACATATTAGTCTATCGGCTCTGCTTTTAGGTTGAATTCCTGATCCTTAAATTCTAAATTCACCTGTTAAAACCTCAAAAAAGTACAATTATGGCTTCACAACATCAAGTTAAACAATATTTAGCCCACTGGTTTCAGTTAGGTAAAAAAGTGTTGATTCATAACGGTACAGAATTTCGCTTACCTCAATTTGTGGTTCAGGGGGAAAGGTATAGCCGAGAGTTTGAAGACTGTTGGAAAGAAATCCTATCTCCCGAATCTGGAGAGTGCTATTTGGAAGGAACAGAGGAAACCATTCAAGACTTGCTCTCCTCAAAATGGGAAATCGAATCCTGTGCGCGGTGTTCCCTCCTGGTTCCGATCAAAACGGTCGGGATGCCTCCCACTTGCTGTCCCTGCTTCGATTTACCCACCTGGCCGAATATGGAAACACCCTTACCTCGTCTTCCGATCAGTACCCGTCTATATCTATTGAATATTTGCAACCGACTCACCGACACGACAGAAACAGACAATTGTGAGTCAGGTTAATTTTGAACCAAGAGAAAGGTCTTTTTGGGAATGTAAAGGACTGGCTGAGGATATTGTTACAATAGTTAACACAAACAAACTCCCACCTAAGTCTTTATCGCCTGCAAAGCCCCAGCTTGATTCAAATTTACCTAATATGACAATTACCCAACTCCAACCGATCAACTCGGTTTCTCCTGCAACCATTGATGTTTCCTCAGAATTTGTGGAGGAGCATCACCCTTTGCCTCAACCGCCAGAGGGGACAACCCCTGATGAATCTAATCAGCCCGCCTTACGCTACGATCCCGTTGCCATTGCCGATTATTACCGTTCCCGCGTCTTCCAAGTCTGGGGACGGCTGTTAAGCATTATGGTGAAATTTGGTTCCTTTGCCTTGGGCCTATGGTTAGATGGTAAACGAGGCAAAAAGGTTAAAACCGACCGCAAACGAGCGATTCAACTGCGAATCACCTTAACGGAACTTGGCCCTGCATTTATTAAAGTGGGACAGGCGTTATCAACCCGGCCCGATTTAGTTCCGCCTTTATATTTAGAAGAATTAACAAAATTACAAGATCAACTGCCTCCGTTTCCCAATGAACTCGCCTATCAATTTATTGAAGAAGAATTAGGCGATCGCCCGGAAAATATTTATGCAGAATTAAGTCCTGATCCCTTAGCTGCCGCTTCATTAGGACAGGTCTATAAAGGCAAATTAAAAACAGGCGAAATCGTGGCGGTCAAAGTTCAGCGTCCGGGGTTATCCGAAAATATTGCCCTGGATATTTATCTGTTACGAACCTTAGCTCAGTGGGCGAAGAAAACCTTTAAGTTTATTCGCAGCGATTTAGTCGCCATCATGGATGAATTTGGGGGTCGAATTTATGAAGAAATGGACTACAACCATGAAGGACGAAATGCCGAACGATTTCGACAACTTTATGGCAATATTCAGGATATTTATGTGCCTCGAATTTATTGGGATTATACGGGGCGTCGAGTGTTAACAATGGAGTGGATCAACGGTTCTAAATTAACGAATTTAGAAGAAGTTACCGCCCAAGGTATTGATGCGCGTTATTTAATTGAAGTTGGGGTGCAATGTTCCTTAAGACAATTATTAGAACATGGGTTTTTCCATGCTGATCCCCATCCGGGTAATTTATTAGCCAGTCCTGAAGGGAAATTAGTGTATCTGGATTTTGGCATGATGAGCGAGGTTAAACCCTATCAACGTTATGGGTTATTAGAAGCCGTTGTACATTTAGTCAATCGAGATTTTGAAGGGTTGGCGAAAGATTATGTCAAGTTGGAATTTTTAACCCCTGATACCGATTTAAGCCCAATTATTCCGGCTTTAGAAAAAGTGTTTAATAATGCGTTAGGGGCGAGTGTTGCCGAATTGAATTTTAAGAGTATTACGGATCAACTCTCAGATTTAATGTATGAATACCCGTTCCGAGTTCCGGCGTACTATGCGTTAATTATTCGGTCTTTGGTGACATTAGAAGGCATTGCTATTAACGTTGATCCCAACTTTAAAGTCTTAAGTAAAGCCTATCCCTATGTGGCTAAACGATTGTTAACTGATCCTTCGGTTGAGTTAAGAACATCCTTGAAAGACTTATTATTTAAAGAGGGATCATTTCGCTGGAATCGGTTAGAAAATCTACTCAAAAACGCTCAACATAGTGATGATTATGATATTAACGAAGTCTTGAATCAAACCCTCGATTTCTTATTCTCAGAGCGGGGGGAATTTATTCGGGAACAGTTAGCTAATGAATTTGTTAAAAGTATTGATACGGCTTCTCGTAATGCTTTGACAAAGGCTCAATCTAAAGTGGCTGAATGGATGGGAGTTAAAGTTGCCTCGACTTCGGCGAAAGAAGTTAAACTAACTCCCGATCAAAATAACTTAGAACACTTGCAACGGATTGTTAATATTCTCCAAGAAACCAAAGGGTTTGATCCGATGCTATTAGTGCAGCGTGTTCCCAGTTTAATTGTTAAACCCGAAGTGCAACATCTGAGTCAAAAAGTAGCCGGAGAATTAGCGCAACGGGCAGCAGCAAGACTGATTCGGGAATTATTTTTATCCTCTGATCCCCTAATTTCTGAGGATAATCAACTGGGGTCTAGTATTCAAGTAAACGGACATTCTGCTAATGGCAAATCAGTCTCCAAACAACCTTTATCTTTACCACCGAGTCGTTAACCTGTTGGGGCGTAAATGTTAAGTCCACGCCCCCAACAAATTAGGTTTTTGTAGGAGGTGCAGGTTGTTTACTTTAACGCATCCTTTAACGCACTGCGTGCGGCTAAATGGTTGCGAGTTGAAGTTAAAATCTCCACTTCCCGATCCAAACGGGTGACGGTATCCAACATTTCTAATAGGGTTTGTTGTTCCGTTGCGACTCCGTAGAGATTACTGGCCACCCAATAGGAGAGTTCTGTCGGTAAATCAGGAATATCATCAGGAAGTTCAATGTTTTGTTCCATCAACTTTCCTGATAGATGAACTACATCCCGCAACAAACGTTCTACTTCCGTTGCTAAAGGTCTTAAATCTTGTTGGGGGGGTTCATCTTCAATCCATTCGACCAAACCCACCAGATAAGGCTTTTCCCGAACCGCTTCTAATACCCGAAATCGTTGCTGTCCTAACGTCAGCATTTTGATCCGATCATCGGGTAAACGTTGGTATTGGACAATTTCTGCACAGCAACCCACAGAAGCGACTTGGCCTTGAGTCGGATCAAACATCAATACCCCAAAACGGCGATCCGTATTCAGGATAGTATTCATCATAATCCGATAGCGAAATTCAAAAATATGCAGGGGCAGGGGTCTACCCGGAAATAGAACCACTTCCGGTAGAGGAAATAGAGGAAGCTCTCGAACTGCAATTGAGGAAGATGATGCCATTGTCCGTTAAATTAAGACCTATTCACAAGGAAGCATAATCCTTAATTGTGCCTCACTTGAGAGAAAACTGCTAGACCCGAAAAAAAACCGGGTTTCTGTAATAACTTTGCTGCTTAATAGAAATCTTGTTGAAAAAATCCAATTTCTGAGAACCTTTAAACATACTGAGAAACCTAGTTTCTGAGTTTCAGGTGAGGGTTGAACACAAATATAGATGACTACGCTATAATATTAAATCAAACCCTTAAAATAATAGCCATGAATAATCACCCTGACAATGGCTCCCCAGACAACTTGGATTCTCTATTTAATAATTTAATCCAATCTTTAGAAATTGACTCCCATCAACAACAAATTCCTGAACAGACACACAATATTATGTCTGTCCCTGATTTCCATAGCCACGACCCCCATCATCTTCATCTTGATGTCTCTAACTTCTCTGGAACTGGAGAATATTATCAAGGTCTACACCCATCTTTTATCTCTGACCTGAACTTTCAAACCCCAGAATTACATCCTAATGGGACGGAGTTAGAACAGTTTAATCCTTATCAACACCCCGAACAAACCGACTATTCAACCCCTGATCAATCCTATCACAATTCGGGAATAGAAGATCACTCGCAACAAATGTCTACCTTTTCCGCAATGCAAACACTTAATTATGTAGAAAAGGGAGATTCTAATAGCGTTCATATTTATCCAGATGGTGATGTTTATTGGGATAGTGGCGGACAAGCCGGACATATTGATGGGCAAAAATTTTATAACAATGGCAACCATTATATGGGGCATTTAGGTGCTGATATGAAGGTCTATGATGCTCATGATAAATGTATTGGTTGGGTTGATACAAAAGGTCATGCTTATACCTTAGATGGGGCGGTTTTTGCTGAAGGAAAAACACCGATTTGGGCGGCGACGGTGTTGGTTTTTAATACCTCTAGTCCAGGTTGATTTCAACAAAAACTCTGTAGGGGCGAGGCGCGCCTCGCCCCTACGCCCGAAATTGATTTCAGGGGTTGATTATAGAGATCAACCTTATAATTTATTAACCGGAGATGCGAAAATGGAACCTTGGAAATGGTTGAATATGGGTTTAGAAGTGGTATCTCGATTTATGCTTCAAAAAACCCTAGTAGATGGCCAAAAGAGAAATACGGATATCGTTGTAGCTAACAATGCTGCGATGGAGGAAAAACGGCAACAAATTCAGTTAGCACAGTATAAATTACAATGTGTACAAGTTGCGAATAATGCTGTAATAGAGGAAAAAAAACAGGAAATTCAATTAGAACAAATTAAATTACAATATATCCAAAATCGAGAGAATCGAGAATTTCAAGCCCAACAAACTGAACTCAATCATCAACGACAAAAGGAACTCCAAGAATATATCCAAAGCGTTAATTTAGCCATCCATAAAAGCAATATTGAGTTTCAACGCTGGCGTTTTGAACAGGAAAAAAGCCTACAATCAGAATTAGCAACTTATGGTCGAGAAACCCAATTAATTATCGCCGAATATCAACGAGAAACCGCGATAAAAGTTGCCCATAACCAAGCAGAAGTTCAGAAAATTTTTGCTAATTGGCCGTTAACATTGCCTCCGGCGCAAATTTTAGAATCCTACAATAATAATTTAATTCCCCTGCGAGTTTTTATTGCGCCGCCTAAAGTTCAGTTTGAAAAGTTTGCCACCACGCCGCAAAATTTCCCTGATATTGAATTAACTATAAATCAAAAAATGCGCGATTTTTTTGATCAGTATTCTCAACAGGGAAGACCGATAGAATTTTTAGCAGGTGCTTGGGAAAGTAAACGCTTTCATAGCGAAGCCAGTATTAAAGCCTTATTCGGGATGCTAAAATCAGAACCGACATTAATATTAGAGTCGGAATTTGATGGAGATTATCTCAATTTCCGAGTCGCCTATTGGACAATAGGACAACTTAACTATTCCTATCAAACGATTATTTCTCAACTGTCCTATCGGGATATTTTATATGATTCTGCTAAAACTCGCGCCCGGAAATGGAAAGTTACAAAAGACAAACTATTAGCACTGGGAAAAACCCAAGCTGATATTGATAAACGGGGCGGGGATAATGAAATTAATCTCAAAATTTGGGAGGAAGAACAAAGTTTACGAGAGGAGGGAATAGAGGATGACGAGTTAGAAATTCACTATAAAATTAATAGCAAGCATTTTGAAGATTTGTACCAGTTTTTAATCACCTGTCATTTTCTGGTCGCAGGTTGGATAGCTGACACTCATCATTTATTTCTCCATGATTTCACGCCTTTATTACCGCAACTCCTCCCAGATTTAACTCAGAATATCCCCGAAGGAGAAGTTGCAGATTCAGTCATAGGGATGGTCATTTCTGGCTATGAACAAATCTACAAAATCCTAGAAACAGAAAGTTCTCATCGTCTCCCTGAATTAATCCTAGAATTAGCCCAGGGTTTAGTCAATTTACCCAATAAATCTTGGGCTAAAAATCAATTAATTAATTCTGTAAAATCTTGGTTGAAGTTAAGAAACCCGGTTTCTCAAAGAAACCGGGTTTCTGAAGTTTCTGAATTATGGGATAGAGTTAATTCTGTCGTAATAGCTAAGGATTTAGACTATATTGAAAAAATCAATAATTTGCTAGAATCCTTGGGAGAAACTCACCGGGTTAATATTGTTCAAGCCTGTTATCAACGGGGACAAAACCATTGTCAACAGGGAGAATATACGACCGCCATTGATGATTTTACCCAAGTTTTGTTACTCGAACCTAATTCTCCCGATGCCAATTATAATCGCGGATTAGCCTATAGTAAATTAGGGGAATATCAAGCCGCCATCGAAGATTATAACCAAACCTTGCGACTGAATCCGAATTATGTCGAGGCTTACAATAATCGCGCTAATGCCTATTATAAATTAGGGCAATATGAAAAAGCGATCGCCGATTACAATTCCTGTCTCGCCCTTAATCCTAATTTACCCGATGTCGCCCATAATCGGGATGTTGCTCAAGGAGTTTGGGATGAAAAACGACGTCAGCAACAAACGGAAGTAGAAACAAAACGCCGTCAGGAGGAAGAAAGAAAGCGTCAGGAAGAAGCAGAAAAACGCCGTCAGCAAAAGGAATTTGAGTTTGATGTCATTACTGTTAACGCCCAAGGAAAGGAAACCAAACGAGAACGCCGTCGGGCTGAATTTTTTAAACAAGATTTAGGCAATAATATCAGTTTAGAAATGGTATCCATTCCTGGGGGAACTTTTATGATGGGTGCGGCTCAAAATGAAGCCCATGCTAGTAGCGACGAATATCCCCAACATCCCGTTAATATTGCTGCATTTTCTATGGCAAAATATCCCATTACTCAAGCTCAATGGGAAGCCGTACTTGCATTACCTAAAATAAAAATAGACTTAAAGCGCGACCCCTCTGATTTTAAAGGCGCAAACCGACCTGTTGATAGTGTAACTTGGCATGAAGCGCAGGAATTCTGTCAGCGACTTTCCCAAAAAACAGGAAAAACCTATCGTTTACCTTCTGAGGCGGAATGGGAATACGCCTGTCGTGCTCAAACTACAAGTCCTTTCCATTTTGGCGAAACCATTACAGCCGATTTAGCTAATTATGAGGCAAGTAATACTTACGGCAATGGGCCAAAAGGAACCTATCGTCAACAAACCACCGATGTCGGTAGTTTCCCTCCAAATGCCTTTGGATTATACGATATGCACGGCAACGTTTGGGAATGGTGCGCTGACCCTTGGCATGAAAATTATACTGGTGCGCCAGATGATGGTAGCGTTTGGGAGTCGGGCGGAAATACTCAATACCGGGTGATTCGCGGTGGTTCGTGGTTCAACTATCCCTGGGATTGTCGCAGTGCCAATCGTGGCAGGTACGTGCCGGGCGGTCGGTACTGGGACTACGGTTTTCGTGTTGTTTCCCTCCCGCCTGCGTGGACTCTTTAGCCCTTTGTCCTTTAGCCCTTTAGCCCTTTACCCTTCTTTCTTCTTTTCCCTTCTTCCCTTTTCGCGCGTCAGCGCGTTTAAAAATTTTTTTTTTCAGGGGACGGGTTTTGTTAGAAAATTGTGTCAACCCACAATAATTTTAATAAACCCGCCCTCTTGCTAAAATTCAGAGGAAAACCAATGATTATGAAAGGTTATATCAAAGGAAAAAGCATTATTCTCATAGATTGCTTGCCCGAAAATGTCCAAGAGGGTGATCAAGTAGAGGTGTCTGTTTCCGTTATCCCCAAACCCAAATATTCCTTTCCGACTTTTCAGTTAGGAATTAAAGAAGATTACCTCAACCGAGAAAAAATTTATGAGTCTGATTAAGATATTTTTTGACACAAATGTTTTGGTCTACGCTCACGATGAATCTGCCAATTACCATACAGAATCGGCAGAATTACTGCAAATGACTTTAGAGGAAAAAGTTCAAGGTATCATCGCTGAACAAAACATCATTGAACTGTATAGAATTCTGACTAACCCTAGTGCTATGAAAGGTAATGCCTTAAACCCATCAACCGCTAGAGATTTAATTGCTGGAACCTACCTAACGGGTACTTTGGAAATCCTTTATCCTAATCATTCTACCCTAGACAAAGTATTGGAATTAGCCGTCAATGGTAATTTTATTTCAGCCAGAATTTTTGATATTAGACTAGCGGCTTTGATTTTAGATGCGGGCATTGATTTTTTTGCCACTTATAATATTAGTGATTTTCAGGGAATCCCTGGTTTAAACCCATTGAGACCACCACAAATTTTGACAGCTATACCAGATTAGACAATGACATCCTCCTATTTAGCTGAAAAAATTAACAAAATGAGTGAATTACCGATTATCCAGAAAACCTATGATTTAATTAAATGGTATGTACCCATATTAAATCGCCTACCGCGAGATCATAAATTTACATTAGGAGATAGAATCATTACCGGACTTTATGACCTTCTCGAAGGATTAATTTTAGCCCGTTATTCCCCAAATAAACTAAACCAATTAGAATTATTGAATGGCAAATTAGATATTCTGCGCCATCAAACCAGAATATTATTAGATTTCGAGTTAATTAAAACTGAACGCTATGAGTATATCGCAAAATTGATTAATGAAATTGGCACAGAGTTAGGAGGATGGATTAAACAACAACGAAAAAACACCGAAAAGTTGCCTAATCTATAATTTTTATCGTGTGAGGATCAAAATAGAGAAAACCTACTCACGCCTCCCAATTGAAAGGTCAGGTTGAGTAGGTTTAAAACCGTTGGAGCTTAGAGTTTTACTTCAATATCAACTCCAGCAGGTAAATCCAATTTCATCAAAGCATCAATGGTTTTGGAAGAAGGCTGATAAATATCGATAATTCGACGATGGGTACGAGTCTCGAAGTGTTCGCGTGAATCTTTATCAACGTGGGGAGAACGCAGTAAGCAGTAAATCCGGCGTCTTGTGGGTAAAGGAATCGGCCCAATGGCAGTAGCGCTAGTCCGATTGGCCGTATCTACAATTTTCTCGCAGGAGGTATCAAGTAAACGACGATCAAACGCTTTGAGACGAATCCGAATTTTTTGCTGTTGAATAGTGGCCATTTTGTGTTCAGTTGTCTAGGTTCAGGATAACGGATCTGATTAATGATTAATCAGTGCATCTTCACAGATAGAAGGTGCAGAAGAGGGGATCAAATTTCCACTTTTCCGCAACCTTACCATCAACTTTGAAGATTTAATTCTGGAGCTTACTTAAGAATTTTGGATACAACGCCCGCACCAACGGTACGGCCACCTTCGCGGATAGCAAAGCGCATCCCTTGTTCAATGGCGATCGGGTTGATCAGTGTCACCGTCATTTTAATCCGGTCACCGGGCATAATCATTTCTGCTGTACCCCCCTCATCATCCGTAAAGGCGCTGATGGTTCCAGTCACGTCTGTTGTCCGCACATAGAACTGAGGACGATAGCCGGGGAAGAACGGAGTGTGACGACCGCCTTCTTCTTTGGTCAGAATGTAAACTTCTGATTCAAATTCAGTGTGAGGAGTAATAGAACCGGGTTTGGCAATCACCATTCCCCGTTCAATATCCTCTTTTTGAATTCCCCGCAGCAGCAGACCTGCGTTGTCCCCTGCCATCCCTTCATCCAGACTCTTCTTGAACATTTCTATCCCGGTGACGGTGGTAGAACGAGTGTCTTTAATTCCAACCAACTGAACGGTGTCACCGACTTTGACTTTACCCCGTTCAATCCGACCCGTGGCCACTGTCCCCCGTCCAGTAATGGAGAAGACATCTTCAACAGCCATCAGGAAAGGTTTATCAATATCACGCTCAGGAGTGGGGATATAGGAATCCACTTCTTCCATCAGCTTGTAGATTTTATCAACCCAGTCATTTGTACCTTTGGTGGTTTTGGGATCTTTTACCATTGCATCCAAGGCTTCTTTAGCAGATCCAGCCACAATGGGGATATTGTCACCATCGAAGTCGTAGGAGCTTAACAGTTCCCGCACTTCCAATTCCACCAGTTCTAATAGTTCCGCATCATCCACCATGTCTTCCTTGTTCAGGAACACAACAATATTGGGAACCCCAACCTGTTTGGCCAAAAGGATGTGTTCACGGGTTTGGGGCATGGGGCCGTCAGCCGCAGACACCACTAAAATTGCACCGTCCATTTGGGCGGCACCGGTGATCATGTTTTTCACATAGTCAGCGTGACCCGGGCAGTCAACGTGAGCATAGTGGCGCTCTTTGGTTTCATACTCAACGTGAGCCGTATTGATTGTGATCCCCCGTGCTTTTTCTTCGGGTGCTGCATCAATTTCATCATATTTTTTAGCGGTGGCTTGACCCATAGCCGCCAAAGTCATGGTAATTGCAGCCGTTAAAGTCGTTTTACCGTGGTCAACGTGACCAATCGTACCGATGTTAACGTGGGGTTTGTTCCGTTCAAATTTTGCGCGTGCCATTTTGAGTTAAAAATTGAAAGTTTTCAAGAAAAATAGTTGAGGGAAGAAGACAGGTATCAGGTGTTGGCGGCTGGCTGTTAACCACCTGCCGTTAAGGACAACAGGCCAAAACCTGACGACCCGCAATTGTTAATTTAGTTGCCTTTGTTCTTGGCAACAATAGCTTCAGCAACGCTACGAGGAACTTCCTCATAGTGACTGAACTCCATTGTGAAAATGCCTCGACCTTGGGTTTTGGAACGAATGTCGGTTGCATAACCAAACATTTCTGCTAAAGGAACCTTAGCGGTAACTTTGGCAATCCCTTGTTCAGTTCCTTGACCCTCGATTTGGCCTCGGCGAGAGTTGAGGTCTCCAATCACGTTACCAATAAAGTCTTCTGGTACTTCTACCTCAACCTTCATCATGGGCTCTAACAAGACGGGTTTAGCCTTATTAGCCGCTGCTTTCAACGCCATAGAACCAGCGATCTTGAAAGCCATTTCTGAGGAGTCTACATCGTGGTAAGACCCATCCACCAGAGTCGCTTTCAAGTCAATCAGAGGATAACCCGCAACCACACCTGTTTCACAGGCTTCTTTCATCCCTTGTTCCGCCGGGTTGATGTACTCTTTAGGTACAGTTCCGCCGACGATTTTGGAAACAAATTCAAACCCGCTACCCGGTTCACCGGGTTCGAGATTGATCACAACGTGACCGTATTGACCTTTACCACCACTTTGACGGATGAACTTGCCTTCAGCTTTAACCGATTCGCGGATGGTTTCCCGATAAGCCACCTGGGGCGCGCCCACATTCGCTTCAACTTTGAACTCCCGCAGCATCCGGTCAACCAGAATTTCTAAGTGGAGTTCACCCATCCCCGCAATCACCGTTTGATTCGTCTCAGAATCAACGGAAACCCGGAAAGTGGGATCTTCCTCTGATAAAGATTGGAGAGCTTTGGACAGTTTTTCCATATCCTGTTTCGTTTTGGGTTCCACCGCCACGGAAATTACAGGTTCAGGGATAAACAGAGATTCCAAAATAATCGGCTTCGCGTCATCACAAAGGGTATCACCGGTGAGGGTATCTTTCAAACCCAACGCCGCCCCTAAGTCTCCAGCCCGCAGTTCATCCACTTCAATCCGATCATCGGCTTTGAGAACGATCAAACGGGAAATCCGTTCTTTCTTATCTTTCGAGGAGTTTAAAACATAGCTGCCCTTTTGCAGAACCCCGGAATAAACCCGAACAAAGGTCAAACGACCGTAGGGATCAGCCATGATCTTAAAGGCTAGAGCCGATAAGGGAGCGTTATCATCAGCATAACGGACGTCAATTTCACCACTGGGTAAGGTTCCCTGAATCGGAGGAACTTCCCCCGGAGCCGGGAGATAGTCAACTACCGCATCTAACAGTTGTTGTACCCCTTTGTTTTTGAAGGCCGAACCACACAGGAGCGGAATGATCGTCCCAGCAACTGTACCTTTGCGTAACTGCGTCCGAATTTCTTCGTTCGTCAGTTCTTCGCCTTCGAGGTACTTCTCCATCAGGTGATCATCAGTCTCAGCAACGGATTCCACCAATTTCACGCGGTATTCTTCCGCGATCTCTCTGACCGCTTCTGGAATATCATCGGTGATTTCGATATCCGTTCCTTTGTCGTTGGTGTAGATATAAGCTTTCATCTCCACCAAATCCACTAATCCTTGGAGGTTGTCTTCACTTCCTATCGGGATCTGGATCGGAACTGCATTGGCTCTTAAGCGATCGCGGATTTGCTCATAGACTTTGAAGAAATTCGCGCCTGTGCGATCCATCTTGTTCACAAAGACGATCCGAGGAACTTTATAGCGATCAGCTTGTCTCCAAACGGTTTCAGACTGAGGTTGTACACCACCGACTGAACAAAAGACAGCAATCACACCGTCTAACACCCGCATGGAGCGCTCGACTTCAATGGTGAAGTCAACGTGACCGGGAGTGTCAATGATATTGATCTTATGATCTTTCCAACTGGTAGTAATCGCGGCAGCCGTGATGGTAATTCCACGCTCCCGCTCTTGAGCCATCCAGTCGGTTACTGCGGTTCCTTCATGGACTTCGCCCATTTTATGAACCATGCCAGAGTAGAATAAAATCCGCTCTGTTGTGGTTGTTTTGCCCGCATCAATGTGGGCTGCAATACCAATATTCCGTACTCTCTCAAGCGGGACGGTACGTGCCACAGCTACCTCCTTTTTAAACCTTTATTAAGATTTTATACGTTTACGGATATCACTGCTATCCCCAATTTTTAGTACCGATAATGAGCAAAAGCTTTATTAGCTTCTGCCATCCGGTGGGTTTCTTCCCGTTTGCGAACTGCACTTCCGCTTTCGTTGGCGGCATCCATCAGTTCATTGGCTAATCGTACAGCCATGGAACGTCCGGTTCTAGCTCTAGCATATTGAATTAACCAACGTAGGGCTAAAGCTGTTCCTCGTTCTGAGCGGACTTCCATCGGAACTTGATAGGTTGCACCGCCAACCCGTCGTGCTTTCACTTCAACCAGGGGGGTAGCATTGCGAACGGCTTTTTCAAACACCTCTAAAGGCTCTGAACCCGTTCTTTCTTCGATTGTTTTCAGTGCCTGATAAATGATCCGGTAGGCAATGGATTTCTTTCCATGTTTCATGATGCGACGTACCATCATGCTAACTAAGCGACTGTTATAGACCGGATCAGCAGGGATCGGACGCTTCTGCACAACTCTGCGACGAGACATATTGTATCTTCCTCAACACAATAGATGATTTTAGATTTTCAGCGATGAGTACAAGTCATCCGAAGCTAACGGCTGTTAGCCTTGAGCTAACAACACAAGTGCAACTTTTAACTTGACCGTGATTCAAAGTTCTTATTTAGGACGCTTGGCGCCATACTTCGAGCGTCCCTGACGACGATCTTTGACTCCCGCCGTATCTAATGTTCCCCGAATAATGTGATATCGAACTCCAGGCAAATCTTTCACCCGACCGCCTCGAATCATTACTACGGAGTGTTCTTGCAAGTTGTGACCAATACCCGGAATATATGCTGTCACTTCATAGCCAGAGGTTAGCCGCACCCTTGCCACCTTACGCAGCGCGGAATTAGGTTTTTTGGGGGTGGTTGTATAAACCCGTGTGCAGACTCCCCGCCGTTGAGGGCAACTCTTAAGGGCGGGCGATTTTGTTTTCTTCTGAGTCTGTTCCCGTGCAGAACGAATTAGTTGCTGGATAGTGGGCATGAGTTACGACATACTGAAATAATTAGGCAATTTGAAGTTTTAAGGTATCTCCACTGAAATATCCCTCCCCTACCTGGGGACGGGACTTTCTTTCAAAAGTATGGTCAGATGTTGACACCCAAAAGATCATAATAACCCATCCAGGTACTTTTGGCAAACTTTCTCTAGTAGGGAACAGGGAACAGGGAACAGGGAACAGGGAACAGGGAACAGGGAACAGGGAACAGGCAATAGGCAATAGGCAATAGGCAATAGGCAATGGGGAACAGGAAGAATAAAATATAGGGTTTAGGGTTGAAGGACGAAAGAATAGCTACAACTACAACATTGAGAGGCGTTGGGGTTTTGGAAGCGAAACCCACCCCCCATTAAATCTTCAGAATAGTCAATGGTTAAGTTTTCTAGGTACTTTAAATTTTCAGGCTCAATCACAATTTCAATCTGATTACACTGATAAACGACATCACTCGACTGGCGTGTGTGATCAAATCCCATTGTATAAGACCAGTCGCAGCAGCCTCCCTTTTGAACTCCAAGACGAAAGAGGACATGAGGATGATTTTGCTTGGACTTAAGGCGCAGAACCTCACGAGTTGCTGCTGGACTGAGAGAAATCATGGAACACCTGCTTATAAAAACGTTAACCGATTTTTAGATTACCAGGGGGAATGTTGTTCTAGTTATTTTTAAGCAGGAGTCCGAGAGTAGTCATCTTGAAAGCGAATAATATCATCCTCTCCCAAATATTCTCCATTCTGGACTTCAATTAAGACAAGGGGAATCACACCGGGGTTTTCCAAGCGGTGAGACATACACTGAGGAACATAAGTAGATTGGTTCGAGAATAGAATTTCTTCACAATCCCCACACACAACCCTAGCAGTTCCGGCCACAACAATCCAGTGTTCACTGCGATGGTGGTGCATTTGTAAACTCAGCCGATGACCGGGTTGGACTTCTATCCGCTTAATTTTATATCCTGGCCCTTCTTCTAGTGTCGTAAATGAACCCCAAGGTCTCAATTCCGTTGTGGCATTACATACATTGGGGATATTTTCACAGACGGGTGTAGAATTTTCAACAATTTCCTTGACTGCTACCATGACTCTATTTCCTTATCAAACGATTTGACGGAAGTTCAATTGCTGTTATTAAAATCTGGGGTGGCGTTAGTGAACACTTGGACGGCTGTTAACGTTTTCAAGGATAACCACTACAACCACCATAGCAAATGCACCTTGGTTGCTGTGATCTATCATAATCCCCTTTAACCCGGCACTGGTCAAATCTTTACACAACATTAAATTTAGAGGTTGACTGTTGGCTGTTAACGAGTACGGGCGGGTTTAGTCAGATCTTTGTTAAATTAATCACTATCTTGATGAACCCGCCCCTACACTGATTCCTAAACCATTATGGACGGGTGCGGCTGTGGGGAAAGGACGGTCTAAATAGTATCCTCCTAGATAAAGACTGGTGGAACTTCCTCCGTCTAAATTTAAGGCGGTAACAGCGTCTAATTTTTGCAGAATTTGAGCGAGTTCGGCTAAACTAGGGCCAGAACCATTGGGACGGTTATGAACAGCTACTATTAGTAAAGTATTATTATTGGTAATTGCAATTGCACTGCGGATGGCTTTTTGTTGTTGAAAGGCGGGATTAAATCGTTCTCGCGCTGCATCTAAAACAATTTGACGATTTTGAATTAATAACGGCCCTGCTCCTAAAATATTAGGATATTTTTCAAAGTCTGGGGGTTCAGTTTTACTTTCTAATTGTACACGAGTTCCTATCGGTAATAAATTTAATAATTCGGGACGACTTCTGATCACTAATAAATAACCTTGAATGGGAATAGCAACAGCAGGTGATCCTAATTTCGGGGTTTCAAGATGACGGGTAATTTGGTTGTTTTCAACAACAATAATTTTTTCTTGATTATTAATCGGGGTATAAGTTTTTCCCCAGTCGGAAGTATAACGAGAAATTCCGGTTTCAGCATAACCACTATTTAGATATTGTAGGGGTAGGGTTTGACCCGAATTTGTTGTTATTGTTTCTTTTAAGATTAAACGATTCATAATCATAGGTTTATCCTGTCCCCAAGCGATCGCTCCTCGATTTAAAATTGGACTCGATAACCAGTTATTATTTAACCGAATAGCACCCAAAGGGTATTGATTATTGCGATTAAAAAATCCTCCATTAATCGCTGCCGAAACTCCTGCTTTTTGTGCTATATCCAATAAAGGTGAGGTTCCTTGACGAGAATTAATATTACTTAAAATAGGATTCAAGCTAATTTGAGGTTGATTTAAGTCAACTTCTAGCCAATATACCGGAAATCGTTCAACAGTTGTTACTGTATTCTTTAAAATTCGATTCAGTAAAGATCCTAAAGATATCTCAGTTTTTGGGATTTCAATATATTCTTGTCTCCACCTAAGTCCCGGTTGCCATAAAATATTTTTAGACTCTAAAAAATCCGGTTTAATATCAATAATTAAACGATAGGGAGAATCTAAAGTTGTTACAACGGGTCGCCAACCGGGAGGGACACTAAATTGTAGACGAGTTTGATAATTTTGGGATTGTAATTTTATGTTATAATCGTTATTAGATAAAAGTTTTGGATCAGCCTTGGCTTCTAAAGTTAAACTCCAATCTTGTAAAATTGGGAGAGAAGGTTGAGAAGGTTTAGGTTGATTTAGAGTTGTGGGATCATCGGTTAGAGGAGGCGGTGAAGGTTGAGGAGAAGGAGATGGCGATCGCTTTTGAATATCAGGAGTAGGTTGTTGCCAAAACGTCGGTTTATCGAGTTCAATAATAATTTTATTTGGGGAAAAAGTAGATTTTGTTTGGAGAGAATTGCTTTCTAATAATAAGGGTTCAATACGAATAGATTGAATCTTTGATGGAGGGATTGTAATTTTTAAAGTTGTTCCATTCGGTTGAATTTCCCATTGAGAACTAGCCGGAAAATTAGATAAATCTAAATAGCGATAGGGGCGAATATATTCAGCCGATAAAACAACAGAATCAGAAAACCATTGAATGGGTTGTTGCGAACTATTATTCGTATCTAGTAGATTAATCCCTAGATTCTGCATTAATCCAATATCACTCATTTTTACAGAATTTGTTGATTTTCTGTTAGATGGATCAATCCGCCAAGGAACGTTAATTAAATTATTGTTTAATTCAATAATATTTCCGTATTGTGAAGAAGAGTTTGTTCTGGGTAAAGCTAGAGTGTCAATTGGGAAGGTACTTAAACCAATTACACTTAACAATAGAATAATATTTTTTTTCGGTCGAGTCAGATTAAAATTAAGCATATTTTGACTAAACAAATAATACAGATACTATCAAACGATGAACTTGTATCAGCCAACCGTTAACAGCCAACCGTCAACCGTCAACCCGGTAATTTGTCATCAGATCCTCAAATTGTTTAACAGTGTGACCCAATTCAGTGTATGCTAATAAGGAAGGGGCTTTTTCGCCATAATGTAAATTTTGGCTACAATTTAATTCTTAATGTAAAGAACGTAACGCTTGCAGGAAAAACGTAGGGGCGGGGTTTTCCCGCCCGGTATTTCATTGGTTTTCCCGCCCGGTATTGTATAATTGTTAACCCGCCCCATCCATTCATCCCGCGCTGCAACATTTTTCTGTAGAGACGTTGCATCCAACGTCTGTACACATCTACCCTCACTCGATAAAATCAAGACATGGATAACAAGAGAGTCAATTACAACCAACAACAGAATCAACAAGAGCTTATGTCAGGGAGTATGGGCTACCCCTATGGGGGTCAACGCTGGTTAGTCGAAGAAAGAGATGCGTGCGGAGTCGGTTTTATTGCTAACCCATCCGGGGGTGCGAGTCATTCTATTATTCAAAAAGCCTTACCTGCTTTAACTTGCTTAGAACATCGGGGCGGCTGTAGTGCAGATCAAGACTCTGGGGATGGCGCCGGGATCATGACTGCTATTCCTTGGGAATTGTTAGCGCCTTGGTTTGCGGAACGAAAGATTGATATTCTGCAAGAACCGGAATGTAAATTTGGGGTGGGGATGGTGTTTTTACCCCAAGATAGTGATTTAGCAGCTAAAGCGCGTGAAATTATTGAAGCTGACCTTAAACAAGAAGAATTAGTTCTAGTGGGTTGGCGGGAAGTCCCTGTAAAACCGGAAGTTCTGGGAGAACAAGCCAGAGAAAATCAACCCCGGATTGAACAAGTTATTGTATATTCAGCTAAGGGTAATACTGGGGATGATTTAGATCGACAACTGTTTTTAGCCCGTCGTTCTTCTGGGGTGGCGTTAAAACAGGATGGGTTAGTCTGGGGTGAGGATATTTATATTTGTTCTTTTTCTTGCCGTACCATTGTCTATAAAGGCATGGTGCGCTCGGCGATTTTAGGAGAATTTTATTTAGATTTAATTAACCCAGCCTATAAGAGTAATTTCGCAGTTTATCATCGACGCTTCAGTACGAATACGATGCCGCGCTGGCCTTTAGCCCAACCGATGCGACTGTTAGGGCATAATGGCGAAATTAATACTTTATTGGGTAATATTAACTGGATGCGAGCCAGGGAAGGAATTCTTTCTCATCCGGTTTGGGGCGATCGCTTAAAAACCTTAATTCCCTTTGTCGATGCTAACAATAGTGATTCGGCTAATTTAGATAATGTCATGGAGTTGCTGGTGAGAACCGGGCGCTGTCCGTTGGAAGCGTTGATGATTATGGTTCCTGAAGCTTATAAAAACCAGCCAAACCTCAAAGATCTGCCCGAAATTACCGATTTCTATGAATATTATAGTGGGATTCAAGAACCTTGGGATGGCCCTGCATTATTAGTGTTTAGTGATGGGAAACAAATTGGCGCCTGTTTAGACCGTAACGGTTTACGTCCCGCCCGCTATTGTATTACTAAAGATGGCGTGATCATGGTTTCCTCCGAAGCTGGGGTGGTAGATATTCCCGAAGATGAAATTCAGGAAAAAGGCCGTTTAGGGCCAGGACAAATGATTGCGGTAGATTTGAGTACCCATGAGGTTCTGAAAAATTGGCAGATTAAACAACGAGTCGCCCATGAACACCCTTATCGGGAATGGTTACAACAATATCGTAAAGACGCGCAACCCCAACCCTTTGTCAGCGAAAAACAATTAGCAGCCAACGTTCTGCTAGAACAGCAAACCGCCTTTGGCTATGGGGCGGAAGATTTAGATATCCAAATTGCGGATATGGCGAGTACAGCCAAAGAAGCGACGTTCTGTATGGGAGATGATATTCCCTTGGCGGTGCTTTCCGATAAACCTCATTTGTTATATGACTACTTTAAACAACGGTTTGCTCAGGTAACAAACCCTCCGATTGACCCATTGCGGGAACGGATTGTCATGTCCTTGTGTATGCGGTTGGGGAAACGGGGGAATTTGTTAGACGCAAAACCTGAAGATGCTCGACTGTTTAAAATTGACTCTCCCCTGCTGAATGAGGCAGAATTAGAAGCTTTGCGTCAGTCGGATTTTCCCAGTGCAACGCTCTCAACGCTTTATGGGTTAGAAAGTGGGCCTAATGGTTGTGCGATCGCTCTCACCCGACTTTGTGAGAAAGCCGCCGAAGCGGTGGATCAAGGCAAAGAAATCATTATTCTGTCGGATCAAGGGTTAACGGCTGAACAGACCTATATTCCGCCCTTGTTAGCGGTGGGGGCTGTTCACCACTATTTAATTAAAACCGGGAAACGGTTAAACGCTTCAATTGTGGTAGAAACGGCTCAATGTTGGAATACCCATCATTTTGCTTGTTTAGTGGGTTATGGAGCTTCGTCTATTTGTCCTTATCTGGCGCTGGAAAGTGTGCGCCATTGGTGGTCTATTCCCCTAATTCAGAGCAATATGGAGAAGGGGAAATTACCCGCTATGACCATCGAAGATGCCCAAAATAACTATCGCAAGGCGGTAGAAGATGGGTTGCTGAAGATCTTATCGAAAATGGGGATCTCGCTGTTGTCTTCCTATCAAGGGGCGCAAATCTTTGAAGCCATTGGTATTGGAGAAGATCTGCTAGACGTTGGTTTCCGAGGTACGGTGTCTCGTATGGGCGGGTTAACGATTTCTGAGTTAAGCCAAGAGGTGTATCAATTCCATGCCAAAGCCTTCCCCGTAGAAGGGAAAAAGTTAGAAAACTTTGGATTTGTCAACGCCATGAAGCGGGGTGAATATCACTTAAATACCCCAGAAATGACAAAACTGTTACATCAAGCCGTTCGTTCTACGGAGGGAAATGGATTTGACTTGTATGAAATGTATCGCAAATTCATGGAAAGTCGCCCTGTAACAGCATTACGGGATTTGTTAGATTTTAAGAGCGATCGCACTTCCATTCCTTTAGATGAGGTTGAACCCGTTGAAGAGATTGTTAAACGCTTCTGTACTGGGGGGATGTCCTTGGGAGCTTTATCTCCCGAAGCCCATGAAGTCTTAGCCATTGCTATGAACCGTTTAGGGGGTAAATCCAATTCAGGCGAAGGTGGAGAAGATCCCGCCCGCTTCAAAATGTTTAACGATGTTGATGAAAATGGGATTTCCCTGGGTCGTCCTTATTTAAAAGGATTGCAAAATGGAGATAGCGCCAGTTCTGCAATTAAACAGGTGGCGTCGGGACGGTTTGGAGTCACACCCGAATATTTGATGAGCGCTCAGTCCATTGAGATTAAAGTCGCTCAAGGGGCTAAACCAGGGGAAGGGGGACAGTTACCGGGTAAAAAAGTTAGTCCCTATATTGCCATGTTGCGGCGGTCTAAACCCGGAGTTACCTTAATTTCGCCTCCTCCTCACCATGATATTTATTCTATTGAGGACTTAGCCCAATTAATTTTTGACCTGCACCAAATTAACCCGAAAGCGACGGTTTCGGTGAAATTAGTAGCAGAAGTCGGTATTGGGACTATTGCGGCGGGGGTTGCTAAAGCCAACGCAGACTATATTCAAATTTCCGGTCACGACGGCGGGACAGGTGCGTCTCCCCTGTCTTCCATTAAACACGCGGGAGGCCCTTGGGAATTGGGGTTAACGGAAGTGCATCGGGTGTTGATGGGAAATAAACTCCGCGATCGCGTGCGTTTGCGCGTTGATGGCGGTTTCAAAACCGGATGGGATGTGGTAATGGGAGCGTTAATGGGGGCTGAAGAGTTCGGCTTCGGAACGGTGGCGATGATCGCTGAAGGCTGTGTAATGGCCCGGATTTGCCATACTAATAGTTGTCCGGTGGGTGTTACCTCTCAACAGGAACGTTTGCGGGAGCGCTTCCCCGGAACTCCGGGTCATGTCGTGAATTTCTTCTATTTTGTCGCCGAGGAAGTCCGCCATATTTTAGCCGCGTTGGGATATCGCAAATTAGTGGATTTAGTCGGACGGTCAGACCTGTTGAAACGTCGGGATAACGTAACTGTGGCGAAAACTCAACACCTGAATGTAGAGGTATTGACCCAGACGCCTGTTAGCAGCGATCGCAATTGGTTAAACCATGAACCCATCCATAGTAACGGCCCAGTTTTAGATGATGTGTTATTAGAAGATGCGGAAATTGCTACGGCTATTCAAAATCAGGGGACGGTGACGAAAACCGTGCGTGTCGTTAATACTGACCGGACAGTGGGAACCCGCATTGCAGGTAAAATCGCCTCGCTGTATGGAGATAAAGGCTTTGCAGGACAAATCAACCTCAATTTTACAGGTTCGGCGGGTCAAAGTTTTGGGGCGTTCAATTTACCGGGAATGAAGTTAACTCTAACCGGGGAAGCCAATGATTATGTTGGGAAGGGAATGCACGGGGGAGAGATTATTATTAAACCTCCGGCGGCTGTAACCTACGACCCTTCTGAGAATGTGATTATTGGGAATACCTGTTTATATGGGGCGACGGGGGGAACGTTATACGCCTATGGAAAAGCCGGAGAACGGTTTGCGGTGCGGAACTCCTTGGGTAAAGCCGTCATTGAAGGTGCTGGCGACCACTGTTGTGAATATATGACGGGCGGTGTCGTGGTGGTGCTGGGTAAAGTCGGGCGGAATGTGGGTGCTGGACAAACGGGCGGTTTAGGGTATTTCCTCGATGAAGATGGGGAGTTTCCTGAAATGATTAACCCGGAAATTGTCAAAATTCAACGGGTGAGTACGCCGATGGGTGAACAGCAGTTGAAAGAGTTGATTGAACAGCACGCTGAACGCACGGGAAGCGAGAAGGCTAAGGCAATTCTAGCGAACTGGTCGGAATATTTACCGAAGTTCTGGCAAGTTGTTCCTCCTTCGGAGAAAGATAGTCCTGAAGCGTCGGTTGCGGAATTGGCGATCGCGATTTAGGAGAGTCAGTTTTAAGAGCTAACTTCTCAGCCCCCTTCTCAATTGAGAAAGGGGCTGATTTAATATTTTTGAGGTTTAATCATAGATTAATCGATCATTACGTATAGCATAACTCCAACCCCTATGAATATATTCCTTAGTAGCCATTAGATAAAATATAATTCAAACGCTTTAAAAGCTTTTTTTGTTTTTGTTTAGGAAAATGGAGAATACTCAATTTATATATCTTAGATTGATTTTTATTAATTATTTCTGAGATAGCCTCATTTCCGAATTCTCGATAGGCTGAGAACTGATTACCAAAATCAATAATTATTTTATCTGTTCGATGATGACCCCTGCTCGCATATTTAGGATTTTTAAAGTGATCACGATCACTACAAGGGTATCTAGCTGGATGAAGAACATAGTAGTTAGGTTTTTCTGAGTTTTTGGACTGTACCTCTAAAAACTCATTAGCCGTAATTGATGAAATTGCAAAATCTTGACTATAAATGTCTTTCTCAACATTTTTAAATCGGTATGACAATACTTGTGTATCAACCATCATATCTACATTTTTATTGGTTAAGTTAGATTTAATTGGTTGTTCAAATTCTTCTAATGAATTAACGCTAATAGTGGGTAAAAGTAAATCTTCTACCGGGTGATTCAATTTCCGCGAGGCATACAAAAGAGATGCTTTCAAATCATCTGCTTCAAGATCAGGCATTTCTTCTAATATATCTTCAGCACTGAGCCCAGCCGCAAACAAGTCTAACACATCTGACACCCGAATTCTCATCCCTCGAATACAGGGACGACCACCACATTGCCTGGGATTAATTGTGATTCTTTCCAGCAGGGTTGACATTCAAAACGGCTCCATAATCGGTTTCTTCTAGTATGCACTTTTGTTTGCCGTTTAAACAAGAAAACAATGGTATTGCCATATAATCTTAGCATCAAATTAGATAAAAATTGATCAGGAGTTTGATTAATTTATGATTATTAACAATAATTAGGTTAAGGATAAGGAAGTAAATTGATTTCAGGGATAAAGCGATAATCACTTTGATTCTTTGTCAGTAAAGGAAAATTATTAATCATAGAGGTAGCAGCAATCAAAGCATCTGGAATTAATAATCCATGACTTAAACGGTAGGTTTTGATTAATTCCACAGTAAAACTTGATATATGGTCATTGATTTGACTAATGTGATAACGGGACAAAAATTTATTCAAATGCTGTAATTCTAGTTTATTCCTACAGCCGACTATTAATTCCATTTGGGTAATCACACTAATGGTAATTTGATTCTTTTGTTCTTCCAAATCAAGGCGATTAATAGATATTTCAATATTACGGCTAACATCTATTAAGATATCTGTATCTACTAAAATCATCATTTAACTCCACTCCTTCTCTCTAATATTTTTAACCCATTTACTGCTATTTTCCATGTCTTTTTTGTCAGACCACATCCCAATAAAAGGTTCTTTTTTTAAGGGAGTCAATTCTTCTTTTAACAAAGTAATTGGGATAATTTTTGTTTGTAAAATTTGTCTTTCTTCTGGAGTTAAATTATTAATGATTTTAGCAAGAGAATCAACTAATTGTAAGTTCATAAAAAACTCCTTTAGATTTTGGACTGAGTTTAACTACCCAGAAAGATAACATTTATTTCTGTGACTCGATGTAAGGGTTTAGTTGTCTTTTCTGTAGTAATAAATTCATCAGCATTTACTGAAATAGCAGCAGCAATTAAAACTCCAGAATCTAAATAAGTTGTTATAATAATTGTCATTGATTTTTACTTCTAATTTCATCTAACTCAGCTTTTATATCATCCAAATCTAATAATTTAATATTTGGATCGTTAATTATTCTTTGTCTAATTTGCCAAAGCTTTTTACCTAATTCTGTCTGAGGTTGGTAAACAATTTCAGTCGTTTCAGATAATTGTTCTTCTGACTTTTCTGGGTCAATAGCATCTATAAAAGCTAAAACTTTTTCTTGATCTTCTAATTTTAATTTGTGCCATTTATTAAGTAGTAATTGTTCGTTCATTTTGTTTTATCCTATTCAAAGTTTCTGCTGCAATGAAGTGTTAGCTTGTGCTGTTATAGCGCTACGCGCATACGTTAGGACAATTTCTAAATGCAGCATCCACGCATTCTCTGACGGTTTGAAATTCGTTTAATCTCTGTTTCATCCATGTCTTTAAAACAGCCCACCAGTTTTCAATCTTGTTCAAGTCGGGAGAATATGGGGGCAAATACCAAATTTTACATCCGGCTTCTTCGACGAGTTCTTTGATATATTCCCCTTGATGAAAGCTGGCATTATCAATAATAATAATGTCTCCTGGTTCTAGCACTGGCAGCAAACAATTCTTTAACCAGGTTTCAAATAAATCTTTATTACATGACCCCTCAAAGGTTAAAGGAGCCAATAATTTACCTTCTTTCAATGCTGATAGCCAACTGACTCTTTCTCTTCTTTTACCGGACTTGAGTGCATAACATCTTTCCCCTATCGGGCTGTAGCCATACGGGTAATCCTCTCTATTATCAAATCCCGCTTCATCTACATAAACTTTTCTGCTCCTTTCTATTCCCTCTAGTTTTTGAAGAAATTCTCGTCTTTTTTCTTCATCTCTTTCTCGATACCCATAAGTTTTTTTTTTCGACTTATACCCAGTTTTCGACAAGCATAACTAATATTCTGTTGCGTCGCCTCACACCCCCATAATTGGGCCATTTGTTTTTGAGTCTTGTCACTATTTTTTTTCACGAATTCTTTAAATTTTTCTAACTCCTGAATTTTCGGTTGAGTTCCTACTCCTACCTGTCGGCTAGCCTGATAGTCTCCTGTTTCTCTTTCTTTTTTCAGCCACAGATCTAATGTGTTGCGACTTATTTTAAAGAAACGACTTACCTCTATTTTCTTTTCTCCTCTTTTCACGGCTGCGATCGCCTTGGAGCGTAAATCGTAACTATAAGGTGCCGGCATAACTATTTTCCGATATTGAGGTATTACTGCATCTTATCATACTTTTGTCCTAACCATAGCGCGTAGCGCTATAGTTTCCGCGAGGCATACAAAAGAGATGCTTTCAAATCATCTGCTTCGAGATCAGGCATTTCTTCCAATATATCTTCAGCAGTTAGTCCAGCCGCAAACAAGTCTAACACATCTGACACCCGAATTCTCATACCTCGAATACAGGGACGACCCCCACATTGCCTAGGATTAATTGTGATTCTTTCCAGCAGGGTTGACATTCAAAACGGCTCCATAATCCCTTTCCTCTAGTATGCACTCTTGTTTACCGTTTAAATAAGAAAACAATGGTATTGCCATATAATCTTAGCATTAAATCAGATAAAAATTGATAATGATTGAATCAGATATCCTCGAAAAACTGCAAGGAACATCAATCGAAGAACGTATCCTAATCATTGAAGCCATTTTACAAACTGTCAAAAATGATATGCGCTCAACTTCCTTACCACAGCTTACCTCTGAACATCCCCTGCGAGGAAAAGTCATTCACTATGAACATCCCTACGAACCCGTAGCTGTAGAAGACTGGGAGGCGCTAACATGATCATCCTAGACACTCATATATCGCAAATATCCAAAGAAACCGGGTTTCTAATTAAGTTAATTGCAATAAATCCAGATATCTACAGAAACCCGGTTTCTGATGGCGATCGCAAATACCCCAAAAAACCGGGTTTTAAAAATTCGTAACACTGCCTTATCGATGTCTATAATTATCGTTTGCTTTTTCTGCACGAAGGGTTGCCACATCTTGCCAAAAGCTTTCCCGTGTCACCTGTTTTAATAAGGTTTCTCTGTCTTTTGTATAGTCACCTCGCCCCCAATTAAATTCTTGTAGAAAACGAAGGGTAGCAACTTGACCTAAGTGTTCAACTAGAATTTGATAGCCTTTTTCTCGAAGTTCAAGGGATGTCATCGTTCGATTCTCCTTTGGTTTGAAAAACAGACATTAGCCAAATGACAGGATTTGAGATAGTAACATTACAATAATTGTATAAAATCATCAACACTTAATCCAGCACCTCTAATAATTGATCTTAAAGTTCCTTTATCCAGTTCGGAATGATTGGGAACAACCACTTGTGTTAAAGGTTCATTACGTCTGAGAATCAGATGGCTACCTTGTTGTCGTCTCAAATAAAAACCCACTTTCTCTAAAGCCTTAACACATTCCTTACCTGAAATTCTAGGCAATTTACTCATACCACTAACAGCACATTTTCTAAAGTCTCAACATTTTCCAGGGGTACAGGTAAACCATCTTCTTCTAAAGCTAAAATATAGCCTTGAATTGCTTCTTTAATATTGATTAATGCTTCTTCTTGAGTTTTCCCCTGACTCACACAACCGGGTAAACTCGGACATTCAACGACCCAGTAACCATCCTCGCCGGAATAAATTGTTATTCGTCTAATCATAATCACAGTAATTAATAATATTGTTTCCGTTTTTAGAATAACAGAAATTTTTCTATATTGTAGGGGCGGGTTCGCGTTCATCTCTGTTAATTAGCAAAAATCTGGCTAAACCCGCCCCGAATGCGATCGCAAATACCCCAAGAAACCGGGTTTCTAATTAAGTTAATTACCACAAATCCAGATATCTTGAGAAACCCGGTTTCTGAATGCGATCGCAAACACCAAAAGAAACCGGGTTTCTAATTAAGTTAATTGCTATTTACCCAGGTTAGCCCTGAACTAAAGTTCGGGCTAAAAGCTAAAGTCATCTAAAGATGACTAAAACTGATCTTCCTCAACCCGTTTTAACGGGTTTTAGCTTTGAGCCTGAAATTTATTTCAAGGCTTTTAGCGCGATTGTTAACACCGATTAACGCGAACCCGCCCCTACCGTGCCTCCCACAATTTAATCGTGTTCTTACTCCCACTGGCTAACGTCTTACCATCGGGACTGAAGGCTACAGAGTAGACATCCTTTGAATGGTCGGTGAAAGTAGCAATTTGCCGTTGGTGCTGCACATCCCACAATTTAATCATGTTATGATTCACACTCGCTAACGTCCGACCATCAGGACTGAAGGCTACAGAGTAGACATACCATGAATGTCCGGTGAGAGTGGCAATTTGCCTATGGCTCTGCACATCCCACAATTTAATTGTCTTGTCCGCACTCCCACTAGCTAACGTCCGACCATCGGGACTGAAAGCTACAGAATAGAGAACATCTGAATGTCCGGTGAGAGTAGCAATTTTCTCTTGGCTCTGCACATCCCACAATTTAATCGTACTGTCAAAACTCCCACTGGCTAACGTCCGACCATCGGGACTGAAAGCTACAGATGTGACAAATTTTGAATGTCCGGTGAGAGTAGTAATTTCCCATTGGCTCTGCACATTCCACAATTTAATCGTGTTCTCCCCACTCCCACTAGCTAACGTTCGACCATCGGGACTGAAGGCTACAGATGTGACCCAAGTTGAATGTCCGTTGAAAGTAGCAATTTCCCGTTGACTGTGCACATCCCACAATTTAATCGTCTTGTCCCTACTCCCACTAGCTAACGTCCGACCATCGGGACTGAAGGCTACAGACGTGAAATCATTTGAATGTACGGCGAGAGTAGCAATTTCCTGTTGGCTCTGTACATCCCACAATTTAATCGTCTTGTCCTTACTCCCACTAGCTAACGTCCGACTATCGGGACTGAAGGCTACAGATGTGACCCAAATTGAATGTCCGGTGAGAGTAGCAACCAGGGTGGGGTTTTCCCAGGAAACTTGGGGTGATGGTGTAGGTTGTAGTGTTGACGGTATCTGTAAATCCTGTAAGGCCTGATCAGCAGAGGAATAACGATCTCCAATATCTTTTTTTAATAGCTGATCAAGAACTTTCTTTAATTGTGGACTAAGATTTTGCTTGACATATTTTTGCCAATTTGTCGTCCAACTGTAACCGTCATCTAACCATAATTCCAGAGGTGAAATTTTAGTTAATAGATAAAAACAAGTCACTCCTAAACTATATAAATCACTGGCGGCGTAGGCTTCCCCCCCTTGCATTTGTTCCCGACTTGCATATCCATGGGAACCAACACGGGTTCCGATTTGGGTATATACCACCGTTGCGGATAAATCTTTTGCTACGCCAAAATCAATTAACACATATTCCCCATTTCCACGACGCATAATATTATCCGGTTTGAGGTCACGGTGAATCACTTTTTGCTGGTGAATAAATTTGAGAACAGGTAACAAACTGGTTAATAATTCCTTAACTTGCTGTTCTGTCCAAACCCCTTGTTTTTGTAAAATCTTATCTAAAGTTTCCCCTTCAATATATTGCTGAATTAAATAGAGTTGATTGTTTTCTGAAAAATAGGCTGATAACGCCGGAATTTGGGGATGTTGTCCCAGTTGTTGTAGTTGTCTCGCTTCCCGTTCAAATAATTCTAAAGCTTTTTGTAGTCCTGCTGTTCCTTGCATCATGGGAACAAACTGTTTAACTACACATTTCTCATTCAATTTGTCGATATCTTCCGCTAAATAAGTCCGACCAAACCCCCCTTGTCCTAACAGTTTGATCATCCGAAACCGTCCCCGCAGCAAGTCGGGTATGGGGACACCGCAGCTTTGACAATAAACCGTATTATCGGGGTTGTCTGGGTTCGGACATTGGGGGTTGATGCAGCATTTCATTATCGTTGAGGGATAAAATTGTACTGGGATTTTATTTAATTTTATACAAGCCCTACAATTAATTTTAGCGGATTTATCCAATAATGACAAAAAAATTAGCCAAAAAACAGCTATTTCTGTCATTCTGAGCTTGCGAAGAATCTCTACTATTTCTCAAAACCCCATAGAGATACTTCGTTTCACTCAGTATGACATTAATTAATTATTATTCCTGTCATTCTGAGCACAGCGAAGAATCTCTACTATCTCTCAAAATTCTACAGAGATACTTCGTTTCACTCAGTATGACATTAATTAATAGGATGCGAAAAAGTTTGAGTAAGCTTGTTCTAAATCATTCAAGCTTTGTTGCAAGGGAACTGCTGATACTTCTGATAACCACTGTCGTTCTTCTAATTTCTTGGCTTGAGTGATAAATTGTTTTTGCAGTTCAGCGTTTTTAGGTTTCTTTTTACCTCCTTTGTACTCGGAAACACAGAAAGCCAGAGTATCATTCCACACGACCCGTACACACCCAAATAATTTGGCTAATGCCAATTTTTGGGAGGGTCTTGGGTAGCATCTGAAACGATATCTGGCTTTCATACTTTTGTTGATTTAACTTATTTTATTATACATTAATTTAAAATAAAAAGCCGTCCTCCGCTTCGCTAAAGGACGGGGCTTTAAACCCAGAATTTTCGGTAACGGGTGAGGTTAATCTTCAGATTTCTCGAAATCTAAAGCCGCAGAATTCATACAATAACGTTGTCCGGTGGGTTTAGGGCCATCATCAAAAACATGACCTAAATGGGCATCACAAGCCGCACAAAGAACTTCAGTTCGCCGCATGAAGAAACTAACATCACTTTTGCAACTAATATTATCTTCTTTGAGCGGTTGCCAAAAACTCGGCCATCCAGTTCCTGAATCAAATTTTGTCTCGGAACTAAATAACTCGGTTCCACAACAAACGCATTTATAAATACCCTTTTCTTTATTATTATGGTATTTTCCAGTAAATGCGCGTTCGGTGCCTTTTTTGCGAGTTACAGAGAACTGTTCATCAGTTAATTGTTGCTTCCATTCTGCATCAGTTTTCTTGATTTTGTCTACCATAAAACCTCTAGTAAAGTAAGCTTTTTCCTGTTTCCCGTTCCCTACTATAAATATTAGGGTTAGTTACGAGTTAACCATTTTTGTGCATTCAGACGTTGAACAACTCCAAACACTAATAAGTCGAGGGTAATCTTTCGTTCATCCACTAAAAATGATTCAATCGTAGAGGGTTTATTCCCATTTAAAGCACAGGTAAATAGCTTTTGAGATTTGATATCTTCAGTGGGAAAATAGAGATTAAACTGTCGTTTTCCAGCGTTCCATTTACCGACCACTTGCCAACAATCTTGATTTACGCCTAACCCCGAAGGCAGTTGTTCTTTAGCAAATTTGAGGTCTAAATCCTCAACCCCTTGACTATTTAATGCTTTTTGTAATGCCGGAATATAGTCCTGTTGGATAAACTCAACGAAAGGTTTATCTTCTAATGCAGGCGCTTTGGGTTTTTTCTCCGCAGCAGGTTTTTTTTCCTCTTTTTCCGGGGGAGCGGCTTCAGCCTTGGGTTTTGTTTCCTCAGACATGGATACTTCCTTGTTTTAATTTGAACAACAATTTACTGGAATATTTAAGCTATTTTAACAGTTTGTGAGCGAGAAGTCCCCACACTCAGATAGCGGTGTGGGGATGAAAGCGAACACATTTTTAAACTTTATGCTTGACTAAATTACCCCAATCAAAGGATAATAAAGATGTTCTTGATCACCACGACCCAACCTGTACTTACCCGGTGATCAGGCTCTCAGAAGTGTGCCAGGGGACTCGCTCTCGATCTCAGTCTGAGAAGGTGACTAGGGCAATGGCAATAAAAGCGTATCCTGAGTCAGGTCAAAACAAAAACTATATAGGTCTTAGGAACTAGGACTTCTGCGTGGGTCTAGTCTTGTACTGGTAAAGGTAGCAATACTAGAGATGCTAAGTAAGACCAAAGTTAGCTTACTAACAGAGGCATTGGCAAATGATACACGAAGCTACTAGCTTAGGCGAAAAGCTAGGAGTAGTTCACCGGATGATTGATTTCTGTGCAGGGGTGGGAAAACCCTACCCCTGAATTTATGACCCAACCTGCGTTAAATTTCGGCGGAGGCTCGTTCGATTAAACGACGGGCTAAGGTTTGAGTTCCCGTATGGGTATAATAGTTAGTCGTCATGTCTAAAAATGCGGCGACATAATCTAACTTATCATTGGTAATATCGACAAACCCTTGCAGATTTTTAACCACTTTTTCGGGGGTTAAATCATGTTGAGAAACAAAATCACCCATCCAACCCTTGACAGAATCAAAACTTCCTTGAATAAATTGTAATTTTCCTTCAGAAGTTTTCCCAGGAATGACATCATTAATTCGTTTAAAGCCTTCATTTTGTTCTAATTCTTTCGGAGTTAAGTTTCCAATAGTTGATAACGCCGAACTAATAAAATCTGGCCCTAACGGAATTAAACCATCTAAACAAACTAACGCCGTCATCCGCATTAAAGATTCTCCACCATAATCTCCTAACGCAGCTAAAAAATCTCCAATACTATCACCGGGAATTCCATTAATTAAACAAAATCCCACTAATTCAGCCACTAATTTTAGAGATAAATCAATGGCTTGAGCTTTATTTGCTTTGGGGGTTAATTTATTTAAAAACCCTAAAAAACTAACATTTTCTCCAATTTTATTGGCTAAAGCTGCTGTCCCTAAAGCGGTTCCAGCGCTATCAATGGTTTGATATAACCACAATGCCCGTTGATAATCTTGTTCTTGTTTTTTGTCATTATATAGCCATAACGCCCGTTCACTGACTTGTTGAATATAGGCGGGGTCATTTTCTCCTGTAATGGTTTTAACTGTATTTTCAAACCCAACTAAATTATTCCATTGACCGGGAATTACAAAGTCTAACCCGCGTAAAACCATGACGGTAACGCCGCCTGTCGGTAATTCATCAACTAATTCAATAATCGATTTGCTCACAATCGTCCTCCTAAAAAACTATTGTTTAAAAAAAAGCTGATAATATCGAATTTAACGATATTATTTTAGTCTTGATAACCCATTTAAGTCAAATTTTTCGATCCATTCCTCTCGATTATTAGCCCCAAAAGAGGCTGAACGAGATTGAACTTTAACTTGATAGCGGTTAGCGACTAAAATCGCTGTGGTATTCGTGCCTTGAGTTACAGCCGGAAAGCCTTCAATGGTTTGGCTACTGCTTTTATATTTTGTAGCTGCACTAGGATTATTAGCAACATCATTAATCGAAAGCATTGCCACATTTTGTCCGCCTTCGTTCAATTTTGCTTCAGCAAAACCTGTTTTTTCCTGAGTAAAAACAACGTTATATCCATCTTGACTTTTTGGGAAAAATTTATTAAAACTTCCCCCCGAAACAGGTTTCTGTGCAACAGCAGGTTTTGCTGGACTACTAACAGATTGATTCCCCTGCGGCGGTGCGGAAGTTGTTCCTGCACAAGCGGAGACAAATAACGACATTGCCAGGGCGAAAGCAATTAAAATTTTAGGGTATCGTTTGAAATTCATACGTTTAATTAAACAAAAGGTAAAAATAACCCATTATTCCCCTAGGATTGAGGAAAATAACCGTTATTTTCCCTAGTATACGCTTTTTACACAAACCGAGAAGCCAAAAGTTCTATAAAGTTGATTGCATTAAAGATTGAAGATAGTTATACCATCGGACAGCCAGAGGAATTTCAGTAAAGGGAATTTGGACAATTTTAGCAGTATCTTTGAATCTAAATTCTAACGCGATCGCTTTTCCTTTCTCCGGGGGAATATTGGGGTCAATGACTTGATTATCCACTAATAGCCCCAAAGATATCACATCATTGAGGGAAAAGGTTTGTAAATTAATTGGCCCTTTGCGGGTGGGTTTTCCCCAGGTTAAGTCTGTTTCCTTTAACCCCAAGACCGCATAAATATCATATTTAGCTTTATCAAAATTAGTCGCCCAAGTTTGATAGGCTTCCAGTTTTTGGTATTCATTCCAACCCGACCCAGCTAAACCAATAAACACCGCCAGTAGAGGAAGCCACAATAAACCCCGTTCCATTGCTATTTTTACTCCGTATAAATTTATTTACTATGATGCTTTATTTTGAGAACACTAGATAGAATAGAAACACGATGTTTGTTCAGACCCCCGAAACCAGGTTTCTATCCTTGTCTTTAGGGTGTAATCAAGATTTATCCTTCAGAAACCGGGTTTCTGTCAACAATCTAGCATCTAGTCACTAAGCCCAAAGAAACCCGGTTTCTCACGTTTGATGCCAACCTCTCATCAACCCCAAGCGTTGAAAACGATGAAAAAATTTTTCCTCTTCTGCTTATTTTTAATTGGCTTAGGCTGGGCAATTTCTAACTTTTCCGGTCTGGCTAATCAAGGCAGTTATGACAGTATTGTACTCGATTTTCGAGAATCAATAGGAGAACAAGAAATTGCCAACCAAGTTCGGACAATAGCCGAAAAATATCAAATTGTTCCCTATCTCAATAGTGAATTTTCTCAAGCGGATAACGTTTATGTTGTTCGTGGGGATGAAAAACTACTCAAATCCTTGAGAAAATCCCTAGGAAAACAAACGGAATTTATTGAACCCAATTACATTTATCGGGTTGATGAAATTCCAGATAAAAATTCTCAAGCTGCGATTATTTATGATACTGTTAATACCATTCCCAATGATCCGTTATACGGTCAACAATGGAACTTTCGCAGTATTAATATTGAAGGAGCTTGGAGTGAAACCCAAGGGGAAGGCGTTACCGTTGCGGTTATTGATACCGGAGTTAGTCGAGTTCCTGATTTAGAACAAACCCAATTTGTTGAAGGTTACGATTTTGTCAATGATAAAATTGAAGCCTTTGATGATAACGGACATGGAACCCATGTCGCCGGAACTATTGCCCAATCTACGAATAATAATTATGGCGTAACCGGAATTGCTTACAAAGCCAAAATTATGCCCTTAAAAGTATTAAGTGCAGGCGGGGGTGGCACGATTTCTGATATTGCGGAAGCGATTAAATTTGCTGCTGATAATAACGCCGATGTAATTAATATGAGTTTAGGCGGGGGTGGCGAAAGTCATTTAATGCAAGAAGCCATTGATTATGCCTATTCTCAGGGAGTTGTGATTATTGGCGCGGCGGGAAATTCAGGGGAAAATTGCGCCGGATATCCCGCCCGTTATCCTAAAGTTTTAGGTGTGGCGGCGTTAGATGCGGCTGGGAATAAAACCCCCTATTCTAACTTTGGGGCTGGGGTTGATATTGCTGCACCTGGAGGATTAATTCAAGGAGAAAATCAAGTCGGAGGGATATTACAAAATACCATTGACCCTTCAACAGGTGAAGCGGTATTTGTAGCCTTTCAAGGAACCAGTATGGCGGCGCCGCACGTTGCGGGAGTAGCGGCATTAATTAAAGCCAGTGGCGTAACAGAACCAAATCAAGTAATTAATCTTCTCAAAGAATCTGCTCGCAAAGTTGCAGAAGATCCCTTAAATCATTTTGGCGCCGGTCATTTAGATGCAACAAATGCCGTCCATAAAGCATTACAAGGACAAATTACTTTCCGTGATTTCTTCCGATGGTTACGCGATAATGGCTATCTAAATCCTCGGTTTTGGATTGATGGTGGCGCAGTGGCATTATTACCTAAATTAGCAATGGTTTTAGGTTCCTATTTATTAGCTTGGTTTTTGCGAAATTATTTCCCGTTTCAATGGGGTTTGTCGTTTACCGGAGGATTAATTGCTGGGAGTAGTGGTTTATTCTTTTTACGGGGTTTTTATATCTTTGATTTACCCCAATGGCCGATGCGAATTATGGGCAGTTCTGTCCCCGAATTAGGAAGTGCAATTCAGGGAAATACTGTATTAAATCCCATTTTTGCCAGTGTACTGATTCCAGCAATTTTAATTGTATTATTGCTTGGGCATCCGCAATGGAAATGGATTGCAATTGGGATGACAATTGGAACCGCGAGTTGTTTAGGAATTAATGCGATAGTGTCTCCTACTGTTTGGGGATTAGGAACAGGTTGGGTTTCTCAACTGTTCCTAATTTTCAATGCTTTATTATGTTTTGGTTTAGCTCGTTTAGCAATTAAAACTCAAGTGAAAACCGTATGACTATCACAGTAACAGGCACAATTGAACGCAAAGGATTTGGTTTTGGAACCTGGGCATTAGTCAGTGATAACAAAACCTATGAACTGCATAATCCTCCTTCGGATTTGCAAAAATCGGGGTTAAGAGTAACCGTTCAAGGTCAGGTTAGAGATGACGTTATGACCTTAGCAATGGTTGGCCCGGTTTTACAAATAGAATCCTTTGAAACCGCTTAATTCCCCTGATCAATAAGGAATAGGAAGTCGGGAATAGATGATTTTTTCTCTATTCCCAATTCCCAATTCCCCATTCGTAATTCGTAATTCGTAATTCGTAATTCGTAATTCGTAATTCGTAATTCCCAATTTCCTGCTATACCTGTTAACTATGAATTCTTGCTTCTGGATATAAAGTTGATAATAATTGACTTTCTACCGTTGCTAATTCCTCTAATCGTTCTCTAACAATCTCTTGATCAAAATAGGTTGTTGCTAAGACCCAATAAATGCCATAATGTCTAGCTTCCGATGCCATTAACCCGCGATAAAATTTAGCAAGTTCAGGATCAGGACAATATTGAGATAATAACCCTAAACGTTCATGACTTCTGGCTTCAATTAATCCTGAAACTAATAATAAATCTAACATTCTTTGGGGTTCATCCCGTCGTACTTGTTGATTTAAACTAGCGCCATAGGGTGGGGCGGATAGGGGTGCTAAAGCAACGCCTCGCCGTTCTAACCATTGATTCACTTGTTCAAAATGTTCTAATTCTTCTTTAGCAATCGCAGTTAATTCTTTAATTAATTTTACACTAGAAGGATAGCGAAACATTAAATTAATTGCCACTCCGGCGGCTTTGCGTTCACAGTGGGAATGATCGAGTAAGATGGTGTCTAAATGTGCGATCGCTTGTTCAACCCAAGCTTGAGAAGTGGGGGTTTTCAGAAATTTTATTTTAGGTAAATTTGCAGCCGTCATAATTATTTTTAGGTAAAAAATTTAATTGTAATTATTACAGATTTTATTGATCTTGCCAAACGTTTATTTTTTCCATTTCCCCAGCCGCTACAAGTTTGCCATCAGGGCTAAAACTAATGAATGAACTATTAGCACTAAACTCGGCAATTCCCTTTTGAGTTGCCAGGTTCCACAGTTTAATACCTCCAGGAAGACTGGCTGCTGCTAAAGTTGTGCCATCTGGACTAAAAGCAATATCGAAAATTTGTTTTTGATTCGGAAGTGAAGCCAGAATTTTCCCAGTTGCTACATCCCAAATTTGAATAGTTGAACCAGAACCACCACTCGCTAAAATTTTACCATCGGGACTAAAAGCAATACTATTAACCTCTCTTGATCCAGTTAAATTGGCTTGAAGTTTTCCGGTGCTAACTTCCCAAAGTTTAACATTTCCATCTTTACTGCCACTGGCTAAAGTGTTACCATCTGGACTAAAAGCAACTGATGTCACTGGGGCTAAATGTCCTGTAAAAGTAGCCACTTGTTTCCCCGTCGTCATATCAAACAATTTGATGGTGCTATCTCCAATTCCAGCCGCTAAAATTTTACCATCTGGGCTAAATTTGACAGAAAGAACCCAATTAGTTGTTGTTAAAGTCGTGATTAATTGTCCTGTCCCAACTTCCCAAAGTTTGATAGTTTTATCCTGACTGCCACTGGCTAATATTTTGCTATCCGGGCTAAACGCTACAGAGTAAACATAAGATGAATGTCCTTTCAAAGTCATCCGTTCTTGTCCAATCACATCCCAAAGTTTGACAGTTGTATCATTACTACCACTGGCTAAGGTTTTAGCATCGGGACTGAATGCAACAGAATGAACCCATTCTGAATGACCAATGAAGGAATGAATTTTACTCGGTTTCGCCCAAGAAACAGAGGTGACTGGGGCTGGAACTGGTGATGGGTTTGTAGTGGGAGGAGGAGCAACAGCAGGGGTCGGGGGTGTGGTGGCGATGGGGGAGACAGTGACAGCAGGGGAAGCTAAGGGCGTGGGTTCTAGCGTTGGAGTGACGACAGTAGGGGAAGCTAAGGGCGTGGGTTCTAGTATGGGAGGGGGAGGGTTCGTAACGGCTACAGAAGGTTCTACGGGGGAAGGATTAGAAGTTGTTAAGTTCCCCTGAGACAGTATATTAGCCATAGCATCGATATATTTCCATAATTGAAATTTCCATACTAGATATAAACTGCTTCCCATTCCTATAAAAGATCCGACTAAAAATAAGCTAATAAATAACTTAAATCCTGATTTTTTAGGGGTTGGTTGAGGAGGAGAAGTAATCGGTTTAACAGGGGTTTTGCTTTTTTGGGGTTGGATAACCGTTGTATTAATTTTTGGAGGTGGGGGAAGGGGTTTAGATTTAGATTTAGAGGGAGATTTAACCACAGTTGACTGAGGGGGGGAAACTGTTTTCTGGTTTAAAGTTTCTAATGCCGCTTCAGCAGATAAATAACGAGCTTGCCAATCTTCTTTTAAAAACTGATTTAAGACTTGTTTTAATTGAGGATCTTTTAAAGGTTGCTTTAAATAGTCTTGCCATTTTTCTGTCCAGCTATAACCTTGTTTTAACCAGAGTTCATGGGGGACAATTCCGGTTAATAAATGAAAACAAGTAGCGCCCAAACTAAATAAATCACTGGCTGGATAGGCTTCTCCGGCTTGTATTTGCTCAAAAGGTGCGTATCCAAAGGAACCTAAACGAGTCCCGATTTGGGTTGTTACTTTGGCGGTGGCTGATAGCTGTTTAGAAACACCAAAATCGATTAATACAAATTCTCCTTTGCCTCCTGAACGAGAACGTCGCATAATATTTTCAGGTTTGATATCCCGATGAATTACCTGTTTACTATGAATATTCTGAAGGATGGGAAGCAGTTCTAGCAGCAAATTTTTAATCTGTTTTTCATTCCAAAGTCCTTGGCTTTGTAATTCCTGTAATAAGTTTTGACCTTCAATATATTCTTGAACTAAATAGAGTTGTTGATCTTCTTCAAAATAAGCATAAAGTGTAGGAATATGGGGGTTATTTTCACCTAATGCTTGCATTCGTTGAGCTTCTTGCTGAAATAATTCAATTGCTTTTTTTAACGCCCAGGTTCCTTGTACTTTCGCGGCTAACTGTTTAATCACACAAGACGCATTTAACCGATCTATATCTTCCCCTCGATAAGTACGACCAAACCCTCCTTCTCCGAGAAAATTAGTGGGTCTGTAACGGTCTCGTAATCGTTCAATTAATTTTGTACCACAACTTTGACAATGGGTTATTCCTTCTGGGTTTTCCGGTTGATCGCAGGTTGGATTTAAACAGCAAACCATAATTTTAGCCCTGGCATTAACGTTGATTATCCCTCAAAAGGAGTCTGGTCTCCTCTGCTATAATTATACATACAATTTGTTAACTTGATGCCATTCGCTTCAACCGTTTTCAAACATCAAGGTTAAAGAGCAATCACCCATTCTCAACACAATAATAAGCCGGGAGCGTGTTTACAACTTTTTTGTGTCTTTGTGTCTTTGTGGTTAAATTAGGCTTAACCCTTGTCAAGATACCAGCAAAAACTGCTATAACCCTTAACTTTCTGCAATGCGATCTAAGCGTTCTCGAATCGCCAAATTAAACAGCGATCGCTGATTCTTGACTAACTTCAATAAAATTGTTAAAATCAAAATAGTATTGAGGTTAAATTAAATAATGGTAACTAACTCTCCTTCCCTAATCAGTCCGGTTAATAAAGTTAATTATGAAGTAGGTATTAAAAAACTGAAAAATGGTAAATATCAAACCTTTGTTTTAGAATATCCCAGTTTAAAAGCATCAGCTAATAGCAAAGATGAAGCGATTAAAAAATTATCTAAACGGATTCAGAATTTCTTACAAGAGACAGAAATTATTCAATTAGAAATAGAAGTTCCTAAAACTGAGCATCCTTGGTTAAAGTTTGCAGGAATATTTGAAAATGATCCTCAGTTTGATGAATTTTTGCAAGCTATTCAAGATTATCGTAACGAAATTGATGCAGAGGAGGAATAATGATGAGTTTATGGATATTAGATACGGATCATATCTCTGAATTGCAAAGAAGAAATCCCAGAGTGATACAGCGTATTGATGGAATTAATCCTGAACATTTAGCCGTCACAATTATTACAGTAGAAGAACAAGTTAGAGGACGACTTGATGTAATTAGACGCGCGGAACAAGCCAATAATGTACTATTAATACAAAGTTATGCAAGGTTGCGAGAAACTATCAACTTTTTTAAAAATCTTTGTGTCCTTGATTTTGATCAACAAGCTTTCCTTTATTATACAGAATTAAAACGTCAAAAAATTAAAATAGGAACACAAGATTTAAAAATTGCTTCTATTGTTCTCTCTCAACAAGCAATTTTAGTTACTCGTAACCGAAAAGATTTTGAAAAAATACCCAATTTATTAATAGAAGATTGGACGATTTAACCTTTAACTTTCTGCAATTCGGTCTAAACGTTCTCGAATAGCCAGATTAAAGAGCGATCGCACCGACATCCATAACCCAAATAATGATAAAACTAACACAAAAACCGCCCATCCTTGATAATTTCCAATTAATAAAATCGCCCCCGCAATTAAAGTAAATCCTGTCCAACAGATATAAATTAAAGTTTTAATCGCTAAATTAATCCGTCTTAAGGCGCGATCGCTTTCCACAGACCGAACTCTAATTTGTAACTCTCCTTCTTCTAAACGTTCTTCTAAACGACGAATTAACACCTCTGTTTTACTGGGTTGTTGTAATCTAAATTTAATAAAATCTCGCGCCTGTTTTGCTAATTCTCCGACTAAATTACCCCGTTGTTGAGAAATCGTTAAACTCTTGACAAAGGGTTGAGCACAAGCGACTAAACTATATTTAGGGTCTAATGTTCTGGCTAGACCATCTAAGGTGGTTAAAGACTTTAAAATAAACATCATTTGAGCAGGTAAACGGAAAGGTTGCTGCTCAAACATGATATAAATTTCTTCTTTAATTTGATTAAACATCTGAAAATCAACGGGTTTTTCCGTAAATTCTTCTAATAAAAACTTTACCATTTTTCTGACAGGTTTCATATCAGATACAGATTCAATTAATCCAATATCAATTAAAGTATCTAACACGACATCCGTATCTTTTTTTAACACCGCAAAAAAGGCTTTAATCATTTGATCTTTAGCTAACGCTTTGACTTCAGCCATCATGCCAAAATCATAAAAAATTAAATTCCCCTCGACACTAACCGCAATATTTCCAGGGTGAGGGTCAGCTTGGAAAAATCCATCTTGAAGAATTTGTTTTAAATAACAACAAATGCCCAATTGATTGACCCGTTTTAAATCAATTCCATAGGCTAATAATTGGTTGCGATCATCAGCTTTAATACCAGGTAAATATTGCATTGTCAGAACTGTATGGGTGGTATATTTCCAATAGACTTTAGGAACTAAAATCCCTGGATAATTTTTAAAATTCTCTCGAAATCGGTCGGCATTTTTCCCTTCTTTAATATAATCAATCTCTTGATATAAAATCATAAAAAATTCATTATATAATTCATCAAGATTATAAAACTTTGACCAACTAAAATTCCGTTGACAAAACTGAATCATTCGCCGGACTGCTTGCATATCTAAATCAAACAATTGTTTTAACCCTGGACGCTGGACTTTGACAATTACATCTTCTCCGGTATGCAGTCTAGCTTTATGTACTTGTCCTAAACTAGCGGCGGCTAAAGGTTGTTCATCAAAATCTCGATATAATGTAAATAAAGAATTGCCTAATTCTGCTTCAATAATAGCGACAGCTTGATCGGTACTAAAGGGAGGAACTTTATCCTGTAATTTCTCTAATTCTTCAACATATTCTAAGGGTAAAATATCGGCTCGTGTTGATAACGCTTGCCCAATTTTAATAAAAGTCGGCCCTAAATCCAACATGGTTTTAACTAACCAAATTGCCCGTTTTCGTTTCTGTCCAGAGGTATTATTAGCAAGGCTTCTATCCCACCATAAAAAGAACATAAACAGTCCGCAGGCAGTGAACACATCCAATTGTCGAGTCAAGGGAGAATATCGAGTTCGCTGCCAACGAAGCGGTTTAGAATCAATTTGAGTGAGCATGGGAAATAATAAGATGAGAATGAATAAAATTAAAATTTTTAAAAGTAGGCTTTTATGTTCCGACTCTTAAGTCTTAATTGAGAATTTTCGAGTTAAGGCACTCCGGGGTAATACACGCTGAACTTCTGCAACAGTTGTTGCTCCAGTGGTTACTTTTTCTATCGCGGCAATTCGGAAGGATAAAAAGCCTATTTCATACAAATAACGATGTAATTCTGTCAAGGTGCCTTCATAAATAATTTGGCGAATTCGATCATCAACGGTTAATAATTCTACAATTGCTTCTCGCCCTGAATAGCCTGAATAAAAACAGTTAGAACAGCCTCGACCTTTGCGCCAACTGTCGGGATTTGCCTGTTTTAATTCTAACCCTAAAACGTCTAAATCCATCGCTGTTGGTGTATAAGGTTCGGCACAGTGGGGACACACGCGGCGGGTTAACCGTTGTCCGACAATTCCTAATAAGGCATCACTAATTAACCCGGTATCAGGGCCAATATCTTTTAACCGGGGAATTGCACCAATAGCATCATTTGTATGCAGGGTGGTTAACACTAAATGACCGGTTAATGCAGCACGAACAGCCGTATCTGCGGTATCTCGATCGCGGATTTCTCCTACCATAATAATATCAGGATCTTGTCGCAAAATAGCGCGTAATCCCGCAGCAAATGTCATCCCTGCGCGTTCATGAACTTGAGTTTGAGTAATCCCTGGTAAAACATATTCAACGGGATCTTCAACCGTTACAACATTAACATTTTCTGTAGCAACGGCTAACAAACTATTATAAAGGGTACTGGTTTTTCCTGACCCTGTTGGCCCTGTAAAAATAATCATTCCTTGGGGTTGACACAGCCAACTTTTATAGATATTTAATGTGGTTTCTGAAAAGCCTAAATCTTGTAATCCTGAGAAGGGATTTTCTTGGGGTAATAATCGAATTACGGCTTTTTCTCCCCCCACACAAGGCAGGGTACTAACCCGCATATCGAGGGAAACTTCTAAGTCTTGTTCGGAGACATAATTCTCTCCAATTCTACCATCTTGGGGGCGACGACTTTCGGCAATATCCATATTAGACATAACTTTAATTGCCACAATCACTTTCCGTCCAATATCCGAGGGGAGTAGGGTAATATTGCGAAGTAAACCATCAATTCGATAGCGAACTCTTAAGCCATCTTGAGAAGGTTCTAAATGAATATCACTGGCACGATTTCTTAAGGCTCCTGAAATTAAGGTTTTAATTCGAGTCAGTTGATCGGCTGCTTTTGATAAATATAATTCTGTAGTTTCACTAACATTTTCTGATTCGATTTCCCCCGTTAACGGGTTAATTAAGGGACTAGAGGTAATTCGATGAGGATCAAGATTTTGGGCATGATACCAAGCTCGATAACTTTTATCATCAATGGGGATAATTTTAATATCAGAAAAAGTGCGATCGCCCATCATTCTCATCGCATCCATCGAGACTTCTACCGGACATCCTAAATAATAACAATTTCGCCATAATAATAAGGGAATAACTGGAGGTAAAATATTCCGTTCTGGAAATTCTCGGAAAAATCGGAAACTAACCTCTCGATCTAATAATTTTAGATTTAAAATTTTCTGTTCATCGACTAAATTTTTTAAGGCTTGCTCACAGGTAATACTCTGATTTCTCAGTTGTTGCCAAGCGGATAAAACGGGTGTTGTTGCAGTCATGGGGTTAGCAGTGGAATGAGTGTGATGAGATTGAAAGTTGAGTTGAGAAATCTGGGGACATAAATTGATCCTCTACAATAATTATAGAGGGAAGGAATATTTTTTAACCTTTTTTAACTCTAATCGTTCTTATCTGTATCAAGACGACAAAATTAACGCATAATAGAGAATGAACTCCCATCTGGCAATGTTATTCGCTCAACGGTTCAGCTTATGAAAAAACGCTCATTTCCTAAAATTTTGGTCATTGGTCTAGTCGTTTTGGGACTCCTGGGAATTGGGGGGTTTTATGGGTTGTCGGGCCGAAACCCTGCCTCCTTAGTAACAGGTAGCACAAAAACAGCGCCAGAGGCGGCGATGTTTGTGCCTCGGACTGCACCCGCAATGGTTTCATTATTAGTAAATCCAGATCGGTTAGAATCAGTTGGGAAGATTTTAACCTTTTCCCAAAAAAGTAATAATAATCGCATTCAACTCAACCCAATTAAAGAAAGTCTGTTAACAAATACGGGGTTAAATTATGGGCGAGATATTCAACCTTGGTTAGGAAATGAAATCACTTGGGCATTAGTTACCCCTGATCTGGATCGTTCCTCGAATAATGGTCAACAACCGGGGTATTTTGTCGCTTTATCAACAAAAAATTCTCAAAAAAGTCAAGAGGTTTTAGATCAGTTTTGGCAGAAACAAGTCAATGCTGGTTTAGATATTATTTCTGATCAATATCGCGGAGTTAAATTAGTTTATCGTAGACCCTTTGAAGGGGATGTTAACGATACACCTAGTTTAGTCACGGCTACTATTGGCGATCGCTTTGTGTTATTTGCTAACTATCCCAAAGTGATGAAAGAAGCCTTAAATACTGTACAAGCTAATCTGAATTTAAGTCAATCTGAATCCTATCAAAAAGCCTTAAAAGAATTAAAACCAGGAGGAGTTGGGTTTGGATTTTTTAATTTAGGAAATTGGCAATTAGTGACTGATCAACCGGAAGAATTTATCGGTCAACAACCCAGTTTGGCTGTATCTTTAGGAATTAATTCTAAGGGACTTTTAGCAGAAACCGCGTTAATTGCGACCTTAGAGGAAGATACAATAAACCCATCTCCAGCATTTTCCAAACCTGTAGAAGCATTAAACTATATTAGTTCCAATAGTCCGTTATTAATTGCCGGAAAAGACTTAAAACAACTGTGGACAGACTTCTCTAAAATTGCTGCGGTCAATACGGCTTTAGAACAATTTATTGAGCAACCAATAGCCGGAATTAAAAGCTTATGGGGGTTAGATTTACCTCAAAATATTTTCAGTTGGGTGACAGGAGAATATGCCTTAGCAGTTGTTCCTCATGGGGATGAACAATGGGACTGGATTTTTGTGGCCGAACGTTCAGAAAATGCGAATTCAGCAATTGAAAATTTAGATAAAATTGCTACAGAACAAGGCTATAGTGTGGGATCATTTAATCTCAATAATAATACTCTATCAGCTTGGACAAAATTAACTCCTGTGGTTTTGCAGAAAAAGGATAAAGCTAAAACTCAAACCCGGTTAATTCAAGCGAATGCAAAAGGGGTACATTCAACGGTGGGGAAATATGAAATTTTTACGACTTCTGTTGAAGCGATGGATGAAGCTTTAGAAGTGGCAAAAACAGCTAATTTGATTACTGAAGATCCCGATTTTAAAGCCAGTCTTGAAGTTTTACCGCAAATCAATGATGGTTATTTCTATCTGAATTGGCTAACCAGTCGAGACTTTTTGAATCAACAATTACCGTTGTTTAAATTAGTGGAACTTTCCGCTAAACCGTTTTTTGATAATTTGCGATCGTTTACAATTAGTAGTAGCGATCGCGTCGGAAATGTTCAACACGCAACGGTATTTTTAAGACTGCGTTAGTTAATCCAATAAACTCGGTTTCTTAGAAACCGGGTTTCTGTCTAAACTGTAAATCTAAAATCAGAGGTTAAACGATGATGAACTTACTCAATCTTTCTCTCCCTGAGTCAATTCAAACTTTTGTTGAACACCAAGTTGTTAAAGGAGGTTATGCTAATGCTAACGAATATATCCTAGATTTGCTGCGTCAAGAACAAGTAAAAATAGAACGAGTTGAATCTTTATTATTAGAAGGGTTAGAAAGTGGTGAACCGATAGAGTTAACAGATGAATGGTGGGATCAAAAACGTTCTCAATTAATACAACATTTTCAACCAGAGTAATGACTAAAAGAATTATAATCACTCCTAAAGCCAGCCAAGATATTGATGATCATTTTATGTATATTTCTTCGAGAAATCAGAATGCAGCATTACGTTTTTTTGATGCAGTCCGTGAAACCTTAGCAAACTTGGCTAGAATGTCAGAAATAGGGGGTTTGTATCCTATTAATAATGTTCGTTTAGAAAAGTTAAGGAGATGGTCAGTTAAAGGATTTGAAAAGTATTTAATCTTTTATTTATCCTTTGAAGATCGGATTTTAATTGTTCGCATTCTTCACTCGGCTAGAGATATTGAAAGAATTTTAACAGAAGAATAACGGTTGACTATTCTTGATAAAAGCAAGCGAGCGAGGACGCTCGCACTACTACAATTTAACGATTTAAAACCCGTTTTAACGCCGATAAGAATAACAGAACATTTTCAGGACGGCTATTATATCCCATTAACCCAATTCGCCAAACTTGACCCGCTAATTCTCCTAAACCGTTGCCGATTTCAATATTATATTCGGTCAATAATTGACGAGAAATCGCTTTTCCATCCACCCCTTCAGGAATGCGAACCGTTGTTAATGTAGGTAAACGATAATCTTCGTGAACATGACAAACTAATCCCAAATCGTTTAACCCCTCCCATAATAATTTAGCATTAGTTAGATGACGATTCCAACTAGCTTCTAATCCTTCTTGGGCTAAAATTCTGAGAGCTTCTCGCAAGGCATAATTCATATTAACGGGGGCAGTATGGTGATAGACTCGATCCTGACCCCAATATTGAGACAGAAGCGATACATCTAAATACCAATTCGCCACTTTTGTTGAACGATTTTTTAATTTTTCAACAGCGCGAGGACTCATGGTAAACGGCCCTAAACCGGGGGGACAACCTAACCCTTTTTGACTACAACTATAAGATAAATCCACACCCCAACTATCCAAAAATAAGGGCACACCGCCTAAACTGGTAACGGTATCAACTAATAGCAAACAATCAAATTCTCGACACAATGCGCCCAACCCTTCCAACGGTTGACAAGCGCCTGTAGACGTTTCCGCATGAACTATTGCTAACACCTTGGGACGATGGGTTTCCAGCCCTTGCCGCAGTTCTTCCAAACTAAACACCCGACCCCAGGGTTTGACTAATTTTCGCACATCGGCCCCATAACGGCCCGCCATATCGACTAACCGATAGCCAAAATATCCCATTATCCCCACTAAAACCACGTCTCCAGGTTCAACAATATTCGCCAGAGTCGCCTCCATTGCAGCGCTTCCCGTCCCACTTATGGGGATAGTCATGGGGTTATCGGTTTGCCAAGCATAGCGCAACAGGGTTTGTACCTCGTTCATCAGTTGCAGAAAATAGGGGTCAAGGTGTCCGATGGGAGACATCGCCAGCGCTTGTAATACACGGGGGTTGGCATTGGATGGCCCCGGCCCTAATAACAGACGGGGAGGAACATTCAACTCTGGGGGAATAACTCGATTTTTATCATTAACCGCAGGTGAAACTAAACTCATAAATCATTTTTGACTCAATACTATTATTATGCTGTAGAATGATCTTAATTGATGTTAAGAAGATTGACATTTTTCTATTCAAGAAAACCGATGCAAGTCACTAAAACCTTATTTCAAAATAAAATCCTCAATAATGCTATTCGCAATTTTACCTTTCCTGATGATTTGCTAGACCGTCATGAAATTCTTCAACGTTGGATTAATACCTTAAAAGCAGGAACACTAGAAAAAGTTAAAGAAACGTCTTTACAAGGGGATTTTTTAAAAGATATTTTTCAGGATATTTTAGGATATCGGTCTGTGATTTCAGGAGAGGGGAAAACCTGGGAAATTCACGCCGAACAAACGATTTCTGATGGGGGTGGATTTGCTGATGGTGCGTTAGGATTATTTACAGCAATTGAAGGGAAAGCGGGAAAGGTTAAACTTCAGGGTAAAATTATTGCACCGATTGAATTAAAAAGTGCTAAAAACGATTTAGATCGACCTGCACCCGGACGCAAACTTTCTGCGGTTGAACAAGGTTGGCAATATGCGAATTATACTGAAAATTGTCGTTGGGTGATTGTCTCTAATTATCGAGAATTACGTCTTTATCAACTTACTAAGACACCCGCTTACTTTGAACGTTTTTTATTAACTGACTTAGAAGCGATCGCTAATTTCAAAAAGCTTTATTATTTACTCTGTCGGACTAACTTTTTACCCAAAACCGGACAACAACAATCTATTATAGATCGGTTATTGGCTGATTCCGATACCGCACAACAAGAAATTACAGAACAACTCTATCAAGATTATTATAATGTCCGAATTAATCTCGTTAATCATTTTTGCTTCACCGGGCCTAAAAATCTCCCAAATCGAGATAATATTTTAATTGAGAAAGCTCAAAAAACCTTAGATAGAATTTTATTTTTAGCCTTTTGTCAAGATAGAGGGTTATTACCTAAAAACACCCTAAATAATGCTCATGATTACAAAGATCCTTATCATACTAAATTAATTTGGGATAATTATAAATCAGTATTTTCTTGGGTCGATAAAGGAAATGAAGATCCGCCAATTCCAGGTTATAATGGGGGATTATTTGAACATGATCCGTTATTAGATGAACAGTTAACGGTTCCTGACCCGCTTTGTACACAACTCAAAAATTTAACTAAATATGACTTTGAAACTGAGGTTTCTGTTGATATTTTAGGACATATTTTTGAACAATCAATTACAGATTTAGAAGCCTTAAAAGCTAAAACTCAAAACCAAGATTTTAATCAAAAATCAGGGAAACGCAAAACCCAAGGAATTTTTTATACTCCAGCGTTTATTACTCAATATATTGTGCAGGTAGCCTTGGGAGCTTATCTCAAACAAAAAGAAGATGAATTGCGCGATCGCTTTCAATTAAATATTACCACAAAAACACCTAAAAAGCAACAAAAATCGGCAGAAATTGAATTTTGGCAAACCTATCGAGATCAAATTTTAAAACAAACCAAAGTTTGTGATCCCGCTTGCGGCTCTGGGGCATTTTTAATCGCGGCTTTTGATTATTTATTCCAAGATTATCAACGAGTTAATCAAGCCTTATCTTCCCTATTAATAACGCCAGAAACAGAGTTAGAACGTTTAGATACAATGATTTTAACTCAAAACTTATATGGAGTTGATTTATCGGCGGAGTCGGTCGAAATTACTAAATTATCCCTGTGGTTAAAAACGGCTGAACCTGGAAAATCCTTAACGGATTTAGATGATAATATTAAACAAGGTAATTCTATTATTGCTGATGCTGACTTTACCGATAAACCCTTTAACTGGGAAACAGAATTTCCAGAAGTCTTTGCTAAGGGTGGGTTTGATGTGGTGATCGGAAATCCTCCCTATGTCCGACAAGAATTATTATCTCCAATTAAACCCTATTTAAAAGATCATTATCAATCCTATAATGGGGTAGCTGATTTATACGCTTATTTCTATGAAAAAGGGTTAAATATCCTCAAACCTGCTGGAAAATTATCTTATATTGTTACGAATAAATGGTTAAAAGCGGGTTATGGTGAACCCTTGCGTCGGTTTTTTATTGAAAATAGCACTTTTGAGCAAATTATTGATTTTGGACACGCCCCAATTTTTGAGGATGCAGATACTTTTCCCTGTATTATATCGGTTTATAAACTATCTCCCTCTCAAGTTGAAACCACTGAACTCAAAACCTCTATTCCTTCTGAATTTAATGTTAAACTTTGTCCAATTCCAAAAGAAAAATTAGTTAATATTAACTTAACTCAATATGTCCAAAATCAAGGTTATGATGTGGCTTGGTCAAGGTTTACAAGTGAATCTTGGAATTTAGAACGTCCAGACGTTGAGGAGTTAATGAATAAAATTCAGCGTGTGGGAATTCCTCTTAAAGATTTCGCCGGAGTTAAACCGTTATATGGAATTAAAACTGGGTTAAATGAAGCCTTTTTAATTGATGATGAGACTAAAAATAAAATTGTTCAAGCTGACCCAAAATCCGCCGAAATTATTAAACCTTTACTCCGAGGTCAGGATATTAAACGGTGGTATTCTACATCAGAAAATTTATGGATAATTTTTACTAGACGAGGGTTAGAAATTGATGATTATCCGGCTATTAAAAATCATCTCAATTCCTATCGCCAAAAATTAGAACCTTGTCCTAAAAATTGGAATAAAAACCAAGAGGGGGAATGGTTGGGACGCAAAGCCGGTCATTATCAATGGTATGAAATTCAAGATGCAGTAGATTATTGGGAAATTTTGGAACAACCCAAAATCCTTTATCAAGAAATTAATACCTATCCAGCTTATACAATAGATAGGAACAATTACTATGTCAATAATAAAGTTTTTATTTTACCGAAGGCAGATTTTTATATTTGCGGTTGTCTTAACTCGCCTTTAGGTTGGTGGATAGCTTATCAATTATTTCCCAAAATGATCGGAGATTCTGTTACACCGCGTGGAGATTTAATGATTAATTTTCCTATCGGAGAACCTACAGATCAAATTCGTGATGAAGTTGAATCAATTGTTACTCGCTTAATTGAAATCACAAAAACAAATCAAACCGCTAATGATGATGTTTTAACTTGGTTACAAATTCAATATAAAGTTAAAAAAATTAGTCGAAAATTAGAAAGTTTTGCCGACCTGAGTTTTGAAGAATTAATCGAAGAAGTGATCAAACAATTACCAAAAAGTAAATCATCTGATCCTTTAGGAGTCAAAGGATTAAAATCAATACGAGAAGCTTATAACGAATATGTACCCGCCATTCAAACTCGCAAACAAGAAGCACTAAACTTAGAAAAACGGTTATCGGATTTAGTCAATCAAGCCTATCAATTAACCCCAGAAGAAATAGAATTAATCTGGAAAACAGCACCCCCTAGAATGCCCTTTTATCCCAGTTAATTTAACAGAAGATCCCTTTCTAGGGTATAGCACTACGCATTACAGTTAGGACACTTCTAAATCCAGCAAACTCATTCCCTGTTCCCTGTTCCCTGTTCCCTATTCCCTATTCCCTATTCCCTGTTCCCTGTTCCCTGCTATAAAAACACTAGCGATTCACCCCGGAGAATGGCAAAATTGAAAGGGTTTGGCTTTATATTAGCCAAGTAGCCTGTACATCTAATACAGTTATGAATATTCAAGAGATTTTTGCTAAGGGTGGGCCAGCAATGTGGCCGTTGCTGATTTTGTCCATCTTGTCGATGAGTGTGATCTTAGAACGCATTTGGTTTTGGATGACGACCCTCACCAAAGAAAAACAAATCGTTAACCGAGTTATTGACTCAGCGCGACGAGGACAATGGGGGAAGGCGCATCAAATTGCGAAACAATCTAGTAATCAACCTATGGGACGGTTTCTCTATGCACCCCTGCGGTTACAGTCTCCAGACCCGGAAGTGTTTCGTTTAGCGCTAGAAGCTGGAGCGGATGAAGAGTTAGCGTCCATGCGGCGTGGAGACAAAATTTTTGAGGCGGTAATTGCAATGGCGCCTCTATTGGGACTCTTGGGAACAGTATTAGGGTTAATTAACTCCTTGGGTTCGATTCGTTTGGGGGATATTGGGACTTCATCGGCTTCAGATGTTACCTTGGGGATTGCAGAAGCTTTAATTACAACAGCAACGGGATTAATTGTTGCGATTATAAGTTTGGCGTTTTATCGCTTGTTTCAGGGGTTAATGTTTAATCAAGCTAAAATATTCCGTAAAGCCGGAAATGAATTAGAATTGTTGTATCGTCAGAATTGGCCCTATGCCAAATCTCAGTTACAAATTCCTGACACTGAAGAAGAAGAGGAAGAAGAAACCGAAGAACCGATTCTGAAGCATTTACTGGTAGACCGAGAAAATAATAACTCGTCCGTAGAACCGGAAAAACCGATTAAACCCGCAGAACGATCTGAGTTTTTGGAGAAGGAAGACGATGGAAAATAAACGATTTTCAGGGCTAATATTCCGATTTATTCCTCGAAAAACTCCTAGAAATTAATTACAAAAAAACTGTTATGAAAATTAGAACAGATTCTCAAATTGATGAAGCTAGAATAGAATTAATTCCCTTAATTGATGTGGTGTTTTGTATTCTGACGTTCTTTATTTTGGCATCCCTACAATTAACTCGTCAACAGGCGATTAATGTGGATTTGCCAAAAGCAAGTACAGGGGAAACCCAAATGCAAAAAATGTTAATTGTGGGGATTGATCAAGCCGGACGAACCTATATTGAACAACAACTGGTTAACCTCGATCAATTAGACCGAGCATTATTACGATTTCGTCGTTGGAATCCGAATGGATTAATTGTATTATATGCCCCGAAAGAAGCCCTTTATAATGATGTTGTTAGCATTTTAGACCGTTTAAGAGCCATTGGCGGCGAACGAGTCGCCCTCGCTACCTTACCCAGTTCTCAGGAAATTCAACCCCCCACAAACCCTTTAAACCCCACCTTAACCCCTCCTAATCCCTCTAATCTTACCCCGCCTTTTGCCCCGACAACACCCAATTCCGGGGATACACTTCCCTCCATTTCTCCGATTTCTCCCACCCTTCCTAACAGTCCTAACCGTCTTCCTTCACAGAATAGTCCGGTCTTAACCCCTTCAATTCCTGAACCTGATAACACTAATCCTTTACTTCCTCAACTCCCTTCTTCTGATAATACTTTTCCCTCTGAAGGTGAAGGACAAAAAGGATTTTAAAACCCACCATCAACCTACAAAAAAGACCAGCGCAAAATTTAAGTTGCTGGTCTATATTTATGGATACCGTTGTTGTTTTGATTTGAAGAAACCTAAACGCCGCGTTCTTCATCTGCCTGCGGGTAGAAATTTTCAAATCTCACATTAACTATTGTATCAAGAGTGACTCATTTTTTTTACAAAAATTCATTTTTATCTTATCCCCGATTAGCTTGTTGAATTTGTTGATTGTACATCGAGCGTAACACACGCGCGGGATCAACCCAACGGCCACTATGTTTTAAACCCCAATGCAGGTGAGGGCCTGTTGTTCGTCCCGTCATCCCGACTCTAGCAATTCTCGTCCCCGAAGGAATTTGTTGACCTTCCCAGAGTTGAATTCCGCCTGCTCGGTCAATAAAATAAGTCCCTTGACTGGTTTTTTCCACGCTGCCTTGAACATGACAATAAATATGTTCCCATTGACCGGACTGAATTGCAATTCCCGTCCCACAACGGCCATCTTGCCAAACTTCTACCACTGTCCCTTGCCACCAGTTGCGAATATAACTGCCTTGAGGTGCTGCTAAATCTAAACCATAATGAAAACCTTCACCCCGATATCCAAAAGCAGAGGTATATTCTTGAAAGCTTTCCACAGGAAAGGATGCTCCTGACCAGTTTATACCCGTCGCCACTTCAGTATTTTGAGCTTTAGCGAACTGTTGTTTCCATCCCAGTCCCAGAAAACTTAGACCCATTAATCCTGCGAGTAAAACAAGTTTATGGGGACGCGATAATTTAGATTTTGCCATTCAGGTTTGACTCCTCGATCACCAAAAAGGGTTGTTAGTCGAATTTTTTATAACTTTTCAGTACAGAACACCCAGGCATCAGGGTGTATTGTACTCGATTTTGGTTAATTGTTAACCTGATCGACACCCAGCACCCGATACCCAGTTTAAATGCCTAGCAATTAATTAAGCATTGGCCCCTTTGCCAAAGAATTTTGGAGGTTCAGCTAAGGTATAAATTTCGGTTTCGGCTGCGATCGCAGCCCGCAGATGTTTAGGGACTTGTAACATTCCTAACATTGTTGTTCCATCAAACATCCGTAACCCTCCGACGGTTTGGTCTTGCAAAATTTGATCCACCGTCTCCGGTTCAGGACGGGTATTAATCGGTTGGTTGGAAACGATAATAAAACTCCAAGGACTTCCGTAAGTTGAAATATAACTGGTATAGGAATGAACATGGGGAAAAACCGTTTTCAGGGTATTCACCAGGCGGACGTGGAGTTTCATTTCATTGGGAGAAACGGGGCCAGCTTGAATTACCCCATAGCCATCGGGAGTCAAAATTTGACGAATTTTTTCAAAATATTCTTTAGTGAAAAGTTTGAATGAGGGCCCATCTTCAATCGGATCGGATAAATCCGAAATCACAATATCCCATTTTTCTTGAGTCTGATCTAAAAAGTCGATGGCATCCCCGATAATTAGTTGTGTGCGCGGATCATCAAAGGCATTTTGGTGCATTTCTGGGAGATGTTCTTTACAAGCTTCGACCACCTCCCCATCCAAGTCAATCATCGCTACACATTCAATAGTTTTCCAGCGTAATACCTCCCGAATGGTCGCGCCTTCTCCCCCACCCAAAACCGCAACTTTTTGGGGAGAACCATGATAAACCGAGGCGACATGGACTAAGGGTTCGTGGTAGAGAAATTCATCTCCAGTACAAGATTGCCATTTCCCATCAAGAACTAAGGCTTTTCCGTAAGCGCCTGTTTCGACGACATACATATCTTGATAAGGCGTTTTTTTATAGGCTAATACTTTGGTAATTCCATGAACATAAATATCCCAAGGTGTGATATACTCACTCACCCAAAAATCGGCTTGGAGTTCGCTACCCGACATAATCACTTCTCCTACAAATATACAGATCCAATGTTCCAGGGTAGAACATTCTGTACTGATCACAAAATGTTATCCGATTTTAAGCACACACAACCCTTAAACCGTTCTGCTTTAACTGTTTTAATTTTAAATTAAAAAAAATTTAATCATAGATTAATAAAAGGTTAAAAATCGGTCATTTTTATTCCTAAGCGGATAGCGGTTTAAACTTTATCACCTCAAATGTCTGATCGTCGATACCCGACACCCAAAAACCATCTTCACCTTGCAGTAGAAAGGGGTCAGAGGGTATAAATTTTAACTCACGATTTTAATCTGGAGTTCTACCCTGCTCCGTTTTGTTTGTCAACTCTGTTTTGTCCTAGAAAAATGATAGGAGGGATCGTCAGTTTTTCTGGGGTTTGAAAAGTTTTTATAGAAGTAAAATAATGGAGTTGACAAAATCTCTATCTTCAGAAAGATGACTTGATTTATACTAGGACTTAGTGAAACAACCTCTATTGATAAAACAGAACGAGTTGAAATGCAATTCTCAGGAGTTGATTACACTTTTCAGTAATAGGAATAAATTACCTCTGTTGAATAAGTCTAAACTTTCCTTAATTTTTAGACAATCATGAACATAATGCTGCATACTAAAAAATGACAAACAAATTCTGCCTGACTGCCTAATGAACACTAAGACCGTAAACTATGCTCCTATGGCTCCTGTGCCCCATTGGGATGCAAAACTCTACGACAGTCATCATAGCTTTGTCTCTAACTTAGCGGTGGATCTCTTGGAATTGCTTGATCCCCGTGCAGGAGAACACATCCTCGATCTCGGTTGTGGCACAGGTCATCTGAGTTACAAAATTACAAATACTGGGGCTGAAGTTATCGGAATTGACAAAGCCTCAACCCAGATTAAACGAGCCAATCAAACTTACCCCAATCTAAATTTATGGGTGGCGGATGGATCGAACTTAGTCTGGACTGAACAGTTTGATGCAGTTTTCTCCAACGCGGTTTTACATTGGATTCAACAACCTGAAAAAGTCATCGCTGGGGTTTGGCGAGCATTGAAACCAGGAGGGCGTTTTGTTGCAGAATTTGGAGGAAAGGGGAATGTTGATACAATTATTACGGCAATTTATGCGGCTTTAGATGCAGCCGGATACCCGGAAAACAAAACGCTGAATCCTTGGTATTTTCCCAGTATTTCTGAATATGGAACGCTCTTAGAAGCAACAGGATTTCAGTTAAAGTTGGCAACTTTGATGGAGCGTCCCACCCCATTAAATGATAGCGAAAAAGGGTTAAGACATTGGCTGAGAATGTTTGCAGATAGCTTTTTTCAGGGAATTCCGGCATCGGAACAACTGCATATTATTACTGATATCGAAACGCATTTGCGCCCCAAATTATTCAAGAATGGGACATGGATTGCTGACTATAAGCGGATTCGGATTGTAGCCACTAAAATTAAGGATTGAACCCAATATCTAATGGAAAAGGGGGAATTGAGTTGAGTGTTTCCCCCTTCTGATCCCTTGAATTTTTAGAACTGATTAATATGCGGCTATTCTGGAAAATCCGGCAAAATCCAGGTAGGAAGTGGCGTTCTTTTCTTCAGTCAACAGTCAACAGTTAACAATGAATAATTTTATACAACGTTTAAAAAATTTACCCTGGTCATCTTTATTGCAAAGTGTCGCCCTGACTTATTTAATTGTTGCGATCGCAGAAATTCTGATGATTTGGGGAATTACTCAATCAAAAGCTTTGCAAAAAATGATGGCAATTTTATATGCCCCTCCCTTGGGGTTGTTAATTTTATTCGGTGTGGGTGTTGGGGTAGGAGCTTTGGTAATTTATTTAATCGAAATTCGTCCTTCTAAAGTTTTCCTCAATACAACTTGTATTTGGGTACTTTTCCCTTGCTTATTAGTAACTTTATTTATCTATAAATCCATCTTCCCGCCCGTTCTTTTATTAAGTACATCTCAAATCACGATTATGGGAATTTTAATTGGTTTGTTTTGGAAAGGAAGACCCTACTGGCGATAATTCTTTGATTACTCTCCCACAATTCTTAATCCTTCTCGATAATGAGCGATCGCTGTAATCACAGCAATGGCAAAATAAAATAGCCGAATTCCCCAAAAACAAATTCCCATAATTAAGGTAATTAAAGTTGGGGGAATTCCACTCACCCGAACAAATTTAGAGTTAACTTGTTTCTCTAAACGTTCTAATTCCTGCATTTGAACTTGTCGCGTCGGAATCATGGGAAATCGTCCGGTATATAAATAAAAACCGAAGATCCCCTCCTGATTAATCCGGCGTTTTAGAAAGGTATCCGCAACCATTTTTGCTTGAGAAACCGGGATTTCATCATCATGAGCAATATCCTCCACCCAAAGATTGTATTTCACAATTTGAGGAACAGCTAAAATAATCGGGATTAAAATAATCAGAAAAAATGTACTAATTTTTCGCGCATTTTGAATGGGTAATAAACGGGTTGCTAATCCTAATCCCATACCCACAATCGCAAATACCAAAATATTAAGTAAATCAATAATTTCTAAACCCCGAAGCAAATCACCAAACATGAAAATGGGGTAAATAAATTGATGGGCGAGTTTCAGGACTAAAACCTTGATGGTAATCGCTACAACCGCGAGAACGACTACACAGGAGACAAACATGAAGGCGCATAAGATATAAACCGTAATGCGCTTCAGCAGTTTGAAAAACTTCATTGAACCGATTTATGAATTAGGGTTGAGAGGGGGATTGAGTTAGGTTTTGTTGGGCTAGTTGGGTGATTTGGGCGATCGCCATTTCTGAAGGAAGGGGTTGACCTTCCGGGTGTAACCACAACAGGTACTCAATATTCCCTGCTGGGCCTTGAATCGGCGACCACGTTAAACCTCGATATTGCCATCCTAATGTTAGGGCAGCACAACCTACTTGAAAGATAGCATGGGCTTGATCGCCAGCATCTCGGACAACGCCTTTTTTGCCCACCTTTTCTTTGCCCACTTCAAATTGAGGTTTTACTAACAGTACCACTTCTCGATTCGGCTTTAACAGTTGCCACAACGGGGACAAAATTTTGGTTAAGGAAATAAATGATACATCTACAACGGCAAACTCCGCATAAGCTTCTGGAGGTGTATCCGATTCAATGGCTAAATCTCCGTACAATTGACTAGGGGTTAAATAGCGCAGATTTGTGCGTTCTTTCAAACGGACTCTGGGATCATTTCTGATTCCCCAGTCACATTGTCCATAACCGACATCAACGCCATAAACTTGTTTCGCCCCCGCTTGTAATAAACAATCGGTAAACCCCCCCGTGGAAATTCCCCCATCCAGACAAATGCGATCGCGCACATCAATATTAAATTCTGCCAGGGCTTTAGCCAGTTTTTCTCCTCCTCTGGAGACAAAACGCGATCGCTGTTTAACTTGAATCTCGGCTTCTGTATTAACTTCTGTTCCCGGTTTATCAATTACCTGTCGATTGACTAAAACTGATCCCGCCCGGATAAAGCGTTGAGCTTGTTGGCGAGACTCACATAAATTGCGATCTACTAATAAAGTATCGAGTCGTTGTTTCACGCTTGGTTTTAGAACAGGGAACAGGGAACAGGGAACAGGGAACAGGGAACAGGGAATAGGAGGGAATAGGGAATAGGAGGGAATAGGGAATAGGAGGGAATAGAAAAAAGTTATTACCCACCCGATCAAGTATTTGTAGCAAACATTAAAGGATGGAATATTACTATCCAATTTTACGATTTGACGCTGTGATCGCTATCACTTGATTTGTTGAGATTAATCTCAATTAAACCGTAAAAATATCACTGTTTATAATTAAAATCCAGAGGTTAATGGAGTTAAAGGTTGTGTTAGATTAAACAGGAGAAACCCCTAACTTTTAGTTAGGCTGGTCAACTATTATGTCATGTGAGGCATAAAGCCCCGCCACTTCAGTACGGGGTGCTGACATTATTTATCCAAATGGCACAGTAGAAATGACGACAACAGAAAATATCCATCATAACCCGACTCAACACAATCTGAAAACCTGTGTAGTTTGGGGCCGATTTGAAGAATTCTAATTTTCCGTCCTAGACAATAGGAAATGAATTAAGGCGATGCTCCTAAGAGTGAAATGCGATCGCCCTATATCTATGTGAACTACCCACACTTCTCTACGAGTAAGTGTGGGCTTCTGATTTCTCAGCCCGATGCCCTTTCACCGTTCGGCTGAGGCTCACGGCTGAAGCCTTGCGGTTATCCGGTCTTACACAGGCTCTATCAGCAGAGACGGGGTTCCCTCCGCCTTTATTCTTAATTCTGATCCCCTCATTCCTGATGTTAAGCGCAGCGTTACCGTCACGGTCATGATGAGTATTGCAATTTGGACAATCCCATTCTCTGATATTCAGAGGTAGCACATCCACTATATGACCACAACTCGAACAAGTTTTGGAACTGGGGAAGAAGCGATGAATCTCTATAAGTTCACCGTCTTTTTGTTGAAGTTTGTAGTCTATAAAATTAACAAAGATTCCCCATCCCACATCAGATATTGATTTTGATAGCTTCCGGTTCTTAACCATCCCCTTAACGTTGAGGTTTTCAACGACAATAATTTGGCTTTCATCTACCAAATTTCTTGATAATTTATGCAAGAAATCTTGGCGGGAATTGGCGATTTTCTCATGAACCTTAGCTACAATTTTTCTAAATTTCTCCCTGGATTTACTTCCTTTGTTTTTTCGAGAGAGTTTTTTCTGTTTTCGGGCTAGATTTTTCTGGTGACGATATAAATGTTTAGGGTTAGTATATTTAGTTGCGCTATCTCCGTCATGAACAATTGCAAAATCTTTTAACCCCAGATCAATAGGGAGCATTCCTTTGTAAGTTACCAACTTTAAGCTTTTTCCTGTTTCTTGATAGTGCTGAATACAGGCATTTAAGGCAAAGTTCCAATACCACCTTGCACAACCAAATGACTTAGCTAATGCTAATTCCTGTTCGGATGTCGGGTAGAGTCTAACCTTTACTGCCTTAAGCACTTTAAATCACCTCCTTTTTTTAATGATCACCAATTATTGAACATTCTAGTCCCTGACCGCAATTCATCCCACGCTGCCCTAACGGGTCAGACGTGGGGCACTCTTTGCGGAAGAAGCTAAAATCTAAAAATGGCATCACCCCAGAAACCCTTAACCAACAAAAAACTGAGGTTAATCTAATAGTCGGGGTTGCCGAGATGAGTTTGCCAAAAAGGAATCAGCGTTCGTGAATGCAATCGCTTGAAAAAAATTGAGTAAAGGATTAAATATCCTGTTCACCCAATTCCCGAATTAAATGATCAAAAGGCTGTTCTAAATAGTCTCCGGTAGGGAGTCCGGCGGCGGCAACCTGTTCAGCGACTAAATCTTTGAGAATACCGATACCAGCAACGGTAGGGCCAACAGGAACATTTAAAGAATTGTAAGTTTCGCGTAACCCTTGGAGTACCCGTTCATCTAAAACATCCATATCGCCTGCCACCAAAGCATAGCTGGCATAACGCAGATAATAGTCCATATCGCGTAAACAGGCTGCATAACGACGGGTGGTGTAAGCATAACCACCGGGACGAATCAACTCAGGGACTTGACTGAACAAATCAGAACCCGCTTGTTTGACCAAAGCCGCTGCGTTGCTATTAATCACAGCAGCCGCTTGCACTCGTACCGTACCGGTTGAAAAATAGGACTTGAGTTGATCGAGAGCATCCCGATCTAAATACCGACCCGTTCTGTCGTAATTTTTTATTAAGCTTGTAACGGCATCTCGCATGATGGCTATCTCCTTTATAATATCATTTCAATTATTCTGAAGCCGCGACGTGCTGTATTGTAGCACTCAATACAAAACTTAATCAATCTGAGTCACTATGATCAGCCAGATGCTTTGTCAGCCCAACGGCCAAGCCTTTCAGAGATAATCAAGATTTTTGAGGAGATATTCATTCATGCCTGAGACTGCCCAAGAGGTTTTATCGATCATCGAAGACCAAAAGATTCAAATGATTGACCTGAAATTCGTGGATATGCTAGGAACCTGGCAGCATCTAACGGTACACAACAGCCAAATCGATGAATCCTCCTTTACAGATGGTGTACCGTTTGATGGTTCCAGCATTCGCGGTTGGAAAGCCATTAATGAATCTGATATGTCAATGGTATTAGATCCAAAAACAGCTTGGATCGATCCCTTCATGGCAGAACCGACTCTCAGCATCATTTGTAGTATTCAAGAACCGCGTACTGGGGAACCCTACAACCGTTGTCCCCGTGTTATTGCCCAGAAAGCCGTAGATTATTTAGTGTCCACAGGGATTGGTGATACGGCATTCTTTGGCCCGGAAGCGGAATTTTTCATTTTTGATGATGTTCGCTACGATCAAACTCAACATTGTGGCTATTACTATGTTGATTCGGTTGAAGGTCGTTGGAATTCGGGAAGGGAAGAAGCAGGTGGAAATTTAGCTTACAAACCGGGCTACAAAGAAGGGTATTTCCCTGTAGCGCCGACGGATACTTTCCAAGATATCCGTACTGAAATGCTGTTAACAATGGCCAAATGTGGAGTTCCCATTGAAAAACATCACCATGAAGTGGCTACGGGTGGACAGTGCGAACTGGGTTTCAAATTTGGAACTCTAATTGAAGCCGCCGATAACTTGATGATCTACAAATATGTGATCAAAAACGTCGGTAAAAAATACGGCAGAACTGTCACTTTCATGCCTAAACCCGTTTTTGCGGATAATGGCTCTGGGATGCACACCCACCAATCGATTTGGAAAGATGGTCAACCTCTGTTTGCTGGCGATAAATATGCCGGATTCAGCGAAATGGGGCTGTGGTACATCGGCGGTATTCTCAAACACGCTCCGGCGTTGTTAGCTTTGACCAACCCCAGCACCAATTCCTACAAACGCTTAGTTCCTGGGTATGAAGCTCCGGTGAACTTGGCTTACTCTCAAGGAAACCGTTCGGCTTCTGTGAGGATTCCTCTGGCTGGAAACAACCCCAAAGCCAAGCGTTTAGAGTTCCGGTGTCCTGATGCTACTGCTAACCCCTATATGGCGTTTGCAGCGATGCTCTGTGCTGGAATCGATGGGATTAAGAACCAAATTGATCCAGGGGAACCCTTGGATGTGGATATTTATGATCTCAGTCCTGAAGAACTGCGGAAGATTCCTTCCACTCCAGGTTCTTTAGAATTGGCGTTGGAAGCGTTGGAGAATGATCACGCCTTCTTAACTGAACCCGGTGTGTTTACCGAAGACTTTATTGCCAACTGGATTTCCTACAAACTGGACAACGAAGTCAACCCCACCCGGTTACGTCCGACTCCCTACGAGTTTGCGCTCTATTACGATTGTTAATTTTTGTTAAACTCGTTTGAGTTATTGACAGCCACCCTAGCGGTGGCTTTTTTTGATTTATAGCAGGGGAGAGGGAACAGGGAACAGGGAACAGGGAACAGGGGAAGCAGGGGAGGCAGGGGAGGCAGGGGAGGCAGGGGGGAGCGTCCTCGCTCGCCAACAGTCAACAGTCAACAGTCAACAGTCAACAGTCAACAACGATAAATTCTTCTTGAAAATAAAGGCGATACAGTTCACAACTGGGTTCAATCTGATCACCCTTAAACGTAATTAAACCCATACTGTCTAATTTGTAGGCTAAGGTTGAGTCGATTTTACCTGAACCTTCTGTGGTAATTACCTGTTCAAAGGCAGCTTTCAGTTGAGGGTCTTGATTCAGGGAAACCAACAGACGGCGGAGATGATTTCTATAAATTCCAGAGGTTGTGGGTGCTTGTTGCAGCAGTTGTTCGAGTTGGGCTTTGGGTGTTGCATTTAGATCAAGTTCGGGTTCCAATACGAATGTAATATTGTCACGGGATGCAGAGATGAGATGATACATTGCCAATTGCACTAAATACGGATGTCCCCCGACCATTGCCATTAATTGTTGAATTTCCAGATCACCCGTCCAATCTAATTGATAACATTTAGCTAGTTCTTGTACTTGTTCGTGAGTAAAATAGGGTAAACTCAACGGTAATCCAATATTAAATGGAGATTGATGTAAGTTGAGAGGAACATAAATTTCGGTGGAGTACGCAACAATTAAGCGAAGTTTTTGCCAATTTTTAATTTTACGAGCTTCTTCATACCAAAATCGCAGCATCGGAAAAAATTCTTTAGCGAGTTCAGGATATTCAAAAATTCGATTCACTTCATTTAATGCTAATACAATAGGCTCTTGAATTTTGTCGAGAAGATAATTTTGAAAATAAATCGTACAACTAACTTTACTCCCAATATCTTCATCCCAATAGTCTTCTAAATGGGATTCTAAATTTAAGCCGTGACTAACATTGGCACAGAACCAACGCAAGAATTTATTTAAGTCTGTAAATAAATATTCTTCTGCCTGATTAAAATCTAAACTAATGGTTCGATAGTTCAGTTCTTCCCCATAGGCTAGAATTCTTAACAATAATGAACTTTTACCCATTTTTTGGGGGGCTTTAATCCGAAGCACAGAACCGGGTTCCATAATTTCTGTAAAGGCGAGTTCCTCAACGGGAGGACGGGGAATATAGAACCGAGAGGTGAGGGACAAAGGACAATCAGGAAATTCCAGGGGATTTTTGCGGCTGAAACTGGGTAGGGGTGAAAATTGTCGAATTAATTGTTGTTGGGTATGGGTGAGTTCCCGGAATTCTAGGTTTTTGCGAAAGTTGGCTTTATTAATCGGTTCATTTAATACCTGACTCAGTAAAATCCACAATTCAGCCGCAACTTTTCTAACTCGTTCTGGGCCATAGTAAGCTTCCTGGGCAATAATATTGTAGGTTTTACCCTCCCACGCTTGTCGCAAGATCAGTTCTTGAAGGCGAGTCAAGGGCTTAGGGAGCATTACATTAAGGACTAGAACCACATCGTCGATTGTCATTGAGTAGATATGAGAAGAAAGGGGCGGTCTATCATTGAAATTCGACAATTAGTATAAACTAATACAGAGTCTTTTTTTTGTTGTCTATGTAAATTGTATTATATATTGACAGAAAAAAGCAAATGTGCTAAATCAAGTGTACTCAAAACGAAAGTCAATGTAGCTGATTCTCTCAACTGATTGCCGGATTCGTCTCAACAGTGGCTCTAGGGGTCTATATTAATTGTTTCTGAGTTGGGGGGAAAATTCTCCTAACTTCAACTCAAGATCAGGATAAACTTTAAAATATTTTAGTTGTTTCTACCCAACTCAAAAGATTACCAAACTGTTAAAATTGGATATTAATGGCGTTGATTAATCGGGGAATATTAACCTGTGACTCTATCCCGTTCCTAATCAGGTTTAAAATTGAAGTCAAGCTTTTTCAACTCCCAGCTATTTAGGTTAAGTTATATCAGGTGCTTAATCATTGAGCTAAAAATTTTGATCACCCTTGTTTTAACAGTGTCTTGTTTCCAGAAATTTCTTAATTTAGAAAACAAATTAAAATAAACAATAGAAGGATTGTACATCTGGAATAAAAATGCTATAGAGCTATTATATCTCTACTTTAATTGTCCTATTTACAACTCATTTTAGCAGTCTATCCTTTATGAATAATGTCTTGGATTCCGGTGAAACTAAAAATATTCTAGTTGTCGATGATACCCTCGATAATTTAATATTTTTATCTGCAATTTTAGAAAGTAAAGGATACTGTGTTTATACCGCAAATGATGGGAAAAGTGCGATTTCCTTAGCAATGAATTATCCTCTTGATTTGATTTTACTGGATATTATCATGTCGGACATGAATGGTTATGAAGTTTGTAAGCAATTAAAATCCTGTAAACAAACCTCGAAAATACCGATCATTTTTATGAGTGGATTATCCCATGTTGACGATAAAGTTAAAGCCTTTAAAATGGGTGGGGTAGATTTTATTTCTAAACCCTTTCAATATCAAGAAGTTATGGTTAGAGTGGAACATCATTTAGAATTAAATCAAATTCAAAAACAACTGATTAATCTTAATTTACAGTTGGAAGAACGGGTTCAAGAAAGAACATTACAACTTGAACAAGCTAATGAGCAATTACTAAAAATAGTGCTTCACGATTCCTTGACAGGCTTATTGAATCGGAGAGCTTTTATACAACAATTAAAACAAGCTTTTCAACAAAATCAAACTCACCTAGATCAACCCTATGCTATTTTATTTTTAGACTGCGATCGCTTCAAATTCGTGAATGATTCTTTAGGTCATTTTGCTGGGGATGAATTACTGATTGCGATCGCTCAACGTTTACAAAGTTTTTTAGATCCTCCTGACCTAATTGCTCGCTTAGGGGGTGATGAATTTGTAATCTTATTAAATCCGCTTAGACATCGTGATCCTCAACACATTGCCAATCAAATTTTAGAATCCTTTTCCCATCCTTTCCGCCTAGGAATCCGAACGGTTTTTATTAATTTTAGTATCGGTCTTGCTATCTCCAATCCAAGTTATCAAAAACCCGAAGATTTGTTACGAGATGCAGATACAGCACTGTATCAAGCAAAGGCATTAGGAAAAGGTCGCTATCAACTATTTGAGCCAGAAATGTATCAAGCTGTTTTGCAACGATTACAATTAGAAACAGATCTGAGAAAAGCACTGGTTAATCAGGAATTCAGCGTTCACTATCAACCGATTATTTCCCTAAACTCAGGAATAATTATTGGGTTTGAAGCCTTAATTCGTTGGCATCATCCAACTCAAGGCTTAATTCCTCCGGGTTTATTTATTCCGATTGCTGAAGAAACAGGTTTAATTGCTCGAATTGGGGAATGGGTATTACGAGAATCTTGTCATCAAGTTTCAGCTTGGAAAAAACAACGCTTAAGTGATTATCCCTTAACGGTAAGTGTGAATTTATCAGCTTTACAATTTTCTCAAGAAAATTTAATTAAACAAATTGATAATATTTTAGATGAAAGCCAACTTGAACCTCAATATTTAAACCTAGAAATCACAGAAAGTGCGATTTTAGATCATCCAGAAACCGCTTCCGATATTTTAAAACAATTCAAAAAACGGCGAATTAACTTAAGTATTGATGATTTTGGGACAGGTTATTCATCCCTAAGTTATCTGCATTCTTTTCCGGTAGACACCCTAAAAATTGATCGTTCTTTTATTACTCCTATTGACGATAATCCTAACACCCTAGGATTAGTTCCCGTGATTATTAGTTTAGTTCAAACCCTAGGAATGAATGTGATTGCAGAAGGAATAGAAACTGCACAACAACTCGATCAATTAAGAAAGCTGAACTGTAATGCAGGTCAAGGATATCTTTTTTCTAAACCTGTTAATAGTCAAACAGCAACCCATCTGATTCAATCTTCCCCACACTGGTAATAAAGTTAGTATAATTAACATAATGTGCTTGATGATATCCCCTTAATATCCCTAATTATACAACACAAAAACCTTTCAGCATCAATCAAGAAAGCATAAAATATGAATCATTCTTCAAACAATCAACCTAAAGCCGATCTTCTTGTTGTTGATGATACCCCAGCTAATTTACGGTTTTTATCTCAAATGCTGGTAAATCAGGGATATAATGTTCGGAAAGCAATTAACGGTCAAATGGCATTAACGGCAGTCAAAACTATTTTACCCGATCTAATTTTACTTGATATTAATCTACCCGGAATGAATGGTTATCAAGTGTGTGAACAGCTTAAACAAGATGAACGAACTCGGAATATTCCGATTATTTTCTTAAGTGCTTTAGATGATATTTTAGATAAAGTCAAAGCCTTTCAAGCCGGAGGAGTAGACTACATTACCAAACCTTTTCAGTTTGAAGAAGTTTTAATTCGGATTCAAAATCAATTAACAATTCAACAGTTACAAAGTCAACTCAAACAACAAAATTCTCAATTACAATTAACGGTCAATGAATTAAAGTTAACTCAAGCTCAACTGATTCAAAAAGAAAAAATGGTGAGTTTAGGACAGCTTGTAGCTGGAATTGCTCATGAAATTAATAATCCCATTAGTTTTATTTCAGGAAATTTGGCTCCGGCTCAACAATATATTCAAGATTTATTAAATTTAATTAGTTTATATCAGAAAGAATATCCTCTACCCAGTCCATCTATTCAAGCTTTTTTGCAAGAATTAGAATTAGATTTTATTAGTAATGACCTGCAAAATATTCTGGGATCTATGGAGCGAGGAACAGAACGAATTCGCACCATTATTTTAGCATTAAGAATTTTTTCTCGTTTAGGAGAATCAGATATTAAACCTGTTGATTTACATCAAGGACTGGATAGTACCTTATTACTCTTACAATATCGGCTGAGATCCGAGGGACAACGCTCTGAAATTGAAATTATTAAATCCTACGATAATTTACCCCCTGTAACTTGTTATGCTAGTCAAATTAATCAGGTATTTTTAAATTTATTAACGAATTCAATTGATGCTTTAGAGTCAGGAATCGGATCAAAAATTTTACCAGGGATGTCACCGACAATTTGGATTATAACAGAAGCGACCCATCCGAATGAGATCAGAATTCGGATTAAAGATAATGGCGTAGGAATGTCAGAGGAAGTTAAATCTCAATTATTCAACCCATTTTTTACCACAAAACCTGTGGGTCATGGCATGGGATTAGGATTAACAACCTGCTATGAAATTATTGTCCAAAAACATCAGGGAAAACTGAGTTGTAACTCTGACGAAGGAGAAGGATGTGAATTTATTATTGATCTACCCACTCAAATGAACTCCTGATTTATTTAAACTATGATTTATTAATAAAATTGATGCAAATAATTAATAAAAGAGCGATATAATATAAAAAATCCCTAATTTTCCTGAGTGTTATCCCTATGGTGGCTCAAAAATCACAACCAACCCGAAACTGGCAACCCCTCATTCAACAATTTGAAACTATTGTTGGTAAAAAAGGTGTCATTCAACGCCGCGAAGAATTACTGGTTTATGAATGTGATGGACTGACTAGCTATCGCCAACGTCCGGCATTAGTTGTCCTTCCCCAAACTACAGAAGAAACAGCAGAAGTTGTAAAAATTTGCGATCGCAATTCTATTCCTTGGGTCGCTAGAGGTGCAGGAACAGGACTTTCAGGAGGTGCTTTACCTGTAGAAGATTGTGTGTTAATTGTCACGGCTTTAATGCGAAAAATCCTAAATATTGACTTAGAAAATCAACGGGTTGTGGTGCAACCGGGTGTGATTAATAACTGGGTGACACAAGCCGTGAGTGGTGCTGGATTTTATTATGCACCTGACCCTTCTAGTCAAATTATTTGTTCCATTGGGGGAAATGTTGCAGAAAATTCTGGGGGGGTTCATTGTTTAAAATATGGGGTAACAACTAACCATATTTTAAGTTTAAAAATTGTAACTCCTGATGGTTCTATTGTCGATCTAGGTGGCGATATTCCCGAAATGCCAGGATATGATTTAACCGGATTATTTGTCGGTTCAGAAGGAACATTAGGGGTGGCTACTGAAATCACTTTAAGAATTCTGAAAGCACCGGAATCAATTTGTGTTTTATTAGCCGATTTTATGAATTTAGAAGCGACTGGATCGGCGGTTTCTGATATTATTAGTTCGGGGATTATTCCTGGGGGAATGGAAATTATGGATAACCTCAGTATTAATGCCGTTGAGGACGTGGTAAAAATTGGCTTATATCCCCGTGATGCGGGAGCAATTTTACTCGTTGAACTGGATGGTTTACAAGTTGAAGTTGATAAGAATAAACAACGAGTTAGTGAAATTTGTAGAAAAAATGGAGCGAGAAATATTACTACCGCCAGTAACCCCGAAGATCGGTTAAAAATATGGAAAGGACGCAAAGCAGCTTTCGCAGCAGCAGGTCATGTCAGTCCTGATTATTATGTCCAAGATGGGGTGATTCCCCGGACTCAAATGGCCTATGTTTTGAAACAAATTGAAGCATTAGGAGAAAAATATGGGTATCGTATTGCTAACGTTTTTCATGCCGGAGATGGCAATTTACACCCTTTAATTTTATATGATAATTCCGTTGCAGGCGCGTTAGAAACCGTTGAAGAAATTGGCGGTGAAATTCTCAAGATTTGCGTTGAAGTGGGGGGAAGTTTATCGGGTGAACATGGCATTGGTGCCGATAAAAAATGTTATATGCCTCAAATGTTTAACGAAGTTGATTTAGAAACAATGCAATGGGTGAGAGCAGTTTTTAACCCCAAAGGTTTAGCAAATCCGGGTAAAATGTTGCCGACTCCGCGCACCTGTGGAGAGTCAGCAAAAGTGCAAAACGTTAAACAATTTGAGGGTGTAGAAGTATTTTAAACGGCGGTACTTCTCACCCCTTCAAATAAGGCGATCGCACTGAAAACCAGAAATAGACAACCCCCAATGGCTGTAATGGTGCGTTCTGATAATCTTCCAGCAATTAATTTTCCTCCTAATACCGCAATTGCCGCACAAATTGTATGTCCGACAATTCCGCCAATAATTACCCCAACCGGGTTATGAAATGTCGCTAAGGCGATCGTAGCAATTTGAGTGCGATCGCCCCATTCTGCTGCAAATGTTAACACAAAAGATTCTAATAAAGTCCCCCATTTGCTTTTGCGTTTAGGAAACTTATTTTCAGCTTTTTCTACTGCTTCTAACGCTTCTTCTTGTTCATCTTTACTTCCCAATTCAGGGGGCATTTTACTGGCATCATACAACAGCTTAAACCCAAATAAGGCAAATAAAATAATCTCGGCATAGTGAATATAAATTTGAGGTAAAAATGAAAAAACTCGCCCTACAATAACAGAAAGAACTGTCATGGTTGCTAATGCAGCCACTACCCCGATAAATACAATTTTTCTATCATATTTGGATGACAAAATAACCGCAATAAAAAAGGTTTTGTCTCCAAGCTCTGAAATCGTAATCAGTAAGAGAGCGGCAGTAAAAGCAGTAAGCATGACTTCAATATTATGAAACAGGATTAATGAAAGCAAACAATTAGACTTCTGTTTTCTACTTTACCATAAAATCTCGGTTTATTTAAGTATTTTTATCCGTTTAAATTGCTAATTTTATTCATAAATGAATCACAATAGTTTCATAATCAATTCATTTTTATTCAGCCACTGAAATATTAATAAAAATTTCTTAAAAACTTAATTCTTAACCGACCTCTCTTTAACGGTGGCTAGAAAAAGGGAAAAATCACGAGGTTTCTATCTAAAGTTAGAAAAAATTTTACTTTCTGTTAACTATCTGTCCCCTTGCTAAAATTTATGAAACAGGATCTTCCCCTTAGTCGTAAGATCAAAGCATGGATCTCAGACGTTGATTTGATTTGTTCCCATCTGCAACTTCACTTGATCCCGTACAAATTTCTATCCCCTTAAGAGCGTTAATCCTTATGGCATTTCCCCGTTCTAGCGGTATTCTGCTGCACCCCACATCTTTACCGAGTCCATTTGGCGTGGGAGACATTGGCCCCGTCGCCTATCAATTTGTTGATTTCTTAAAAAATAGTGCCCAGCAATTGTGGCAAGTGTTACCCCTTGGCCCCACCGGATTTGGCAATTCTCCTTATTTATCCTATTCTGCTTTTGCGGGAAACCCCTTATTAATTAGTTTAGAACTCTTAAAAGAGGATGAATTATTAACCGACGAAGACTTAATTAATCCTCCTAAATTTCCTAGTCATCTTGTTAATTTTGATCCGGTTAAAGCCTTTAAAGATCAACTCTTTCAAAAAGCTTGTAAAACCTTTAAAGAAAATGCGACATCTGACCAAGAACAGGAATTTAATCACTTTTGTTCTCGCAGCAACTATTGGTTAGATGATTATGCTATTTTTATGGCTCTCAAAGAAGCCTTAAATGGTGAAAGTTGGAATCAATGGGATGAAGAAATTGCTCGACGGAAACAGGAAGCTCTACACAAATGGGGAGAAAAATTAGCTGAA